>NZ_SDLD01000300.1:0-233 GCF_013096875.1 Geobacillus sp. DSP4a
GCTTTCTTCTCCTCCGGGTACTAAGATGTTTCAGTTCCCCGGGTGTGCCCTCCATGCCCTATGGATTCAGGCATGGATACTGCCCCATTACGGACAGTGGGTTCCCCCATTCGGACATCTCCGGATCAACGCTTGCTTACAGCTCCCCGGAGCGTTTCGGCGTTTGCCCCGTCCTTCATCGGCTCCTAGTGCCAAGGCATCCACCGTGCGCCCTTTCTAGCTTAACCTACAGC
>NZ_SDLD01000301.1:0-232 GCF_013096875.1 Geobacillus sp. DSP4a
CAAACGGCTCCCGCGAAAGGGAGTAAAACGATTTATACACCGTGTTCTCCCTCCTTCGCCGGAATCGCCGCAAACGGGGACCGATGGCGTTTTACATAGGCATTGTCCTCCAAACGCACCCGAATGGCTTCCGCCACCCGTTTGCCATCTTCGTACACATAGACGCCTCGTTCGTCATAGCGGAGCTCAATCGATTGCCCAATGAACCGAGGCGGCACTTCGTATAGCTGTT
>NZ_SDLD01000302.1:0-231 GCF_013096875.1 Geobacillus sp. DSP4a
TTGCACGCTCTTTCAGATGAAGATTTCCAGCGCGCCTGATGGACCGATGGAAAAGAGAAAGCACAAAAGAGGCCGATTCGGCCCCTTTCGTGCTAATACCCCATTTCCTCTGCGGCCATGCGCACCATTTCTTCGTCAATGGCGTCCTTTTTCAGCTGATACCCGTATAACAGGCACGTCGTGGCCAACGTGTTGATCACCCGAGGCCATCCCCGCGACTGCAGGGCAATC
>NZ_SDLD01000303.1:0-226 GCF_013096875.1 Geobacillus sp. DSP4a
GTACCGAACGCATCGTGCATCATCGTCCCTTCATATCGGGGAAGAATCCCGATATCATCGGTCGCTTTTTTTCCACGAGAAGCGTGAGGAGCCAAGTATGTATATCTCGATGTACACGCGACATGCACCCATGCGAGTTTCCCATTGATGCGCAAACTCGTTTCATCGACATGCAGGATGTTGGATTCAAGTAAGGCGTCTTCGATGATGTCCATATTTGATTCCA
>NZ_SDLD01000304.1:0-222 GCF_013096875.1 Geobacillus sp. DSP4a
CTGAAGATCAAAGAGAATTAAACGACCAAAAAGCACTGGCAATTGATTTAGGATTAAACAATCTTGCCACTTGTGTCACATCAGACGGCAGATCATTCATCATTGATGGGCGGAGATTAAAAAGTATCAATCAATGGTTTAACAAAGAAAATGCCAGACTTCAAAGCATAAAAGATAAGCAAAAAATCAAAGGCACCACTCGTAAACAGGCTTTGCTTGCTA
>NZ_SDLD01000305.1:0-221 GCF_013096875.1 Geobacillus sp. DSP4a
CCTGAATCCGTGACAAAACATCTTTACAATGGTCGCAAACCGTTGATACGATAAGGGAAAACGACGTTGACGATTCTTCATCAAGTAGGTGATATGATGAAAGATTTCCCGATTCGGTTTGTATTGACAGATGAAGCGATTACCCCAAGTGCTGGGCTTGCTCTCGTTGGCTACTTACTCCATCGAACGAAACTGGATAAACGGGTAAACGCACTTCGGCT
>NZ_SDLD01000306.1:0-220 GCF_013096875.1 Geobacillus sp. DSP4a
CTTGAAAACTAGATAACCGGAAAAGCGGAGGCTCGCGGGTCGCCGCGATGGGCAAATGTTCTTCGCCTGCAAGGGTGCTTGCACCCGGAAGGCGAAGGTTATTTGACCCCGAGCGGCGGCGAGCCGACGCTAGACAATAAGGAAGAAGCCGAGAGCGCTGTAGGTTAAGCTAGAAAGGGCGCACGGTGGATGCCTTGGCACTAGGAGCCGATGAAGGACG
>NZ_SDLD01000307.1:0-216 GCF_013096875.1 Geobacillus sp. DSP4a
TGCGAGACGCTGAAATTGTTTCAATCCTCACCCGGCTTAATAGCCGGGTGCAACTATAATATAGGTTCATCAAAATATTATAAAGATGAGTTTCAATCCTCACCCGGCTTAATAGCCGGGTGCAACGTCGATGCAATCGTCTATTGCGAGACGCTGAAATTGTTTCAATCCTCACCCGGCTTAATAGCCGGGTGCAACTATAATATAGGTTCATCA
>NZ_SDLD01000308.1:0-209 GCF_013096875.1 Geobacillus sp. DSP4a
GTAACTATTCACCCCAGTGCTAGTGTATAAAAAAGCCCAGCACAAATAGGGCATTTCGGTCATAGAAAATGCCCTAGGTAGCGGAAAGAACTCGATCGATCGTTTCGCCTGCCAACAGAAGACATAACGAATCCCACACGTTTTTTTCGTGTTTCGTCAGTGTGGAAACGATGCTTCTTGCGATGCAAAACGACTGCGCGAATGTTTCT
>NZ_SDLD01000309.1:0-206 GCF_013096875.1 Geobacillus sp. DSP4a
CGTGTCAAGGATGTGGAGCTTCTTTGCGTGACGTCAAACCGTTCAAAGTCGATATCCGTCAAGTGTTTGATGTCCCTCGTGTGGCGATCGAGGTGACACAACATGAACGTGAAGTGAAATCGTGTCCACATTGTCGATGCGTGCAACAAGCCGAATTCCCATCCCATGTCACGAATCATGTGCAATACGGTCCACGGCTCACGGCG
>NZ_SDLD01000030.1:0-44944 GCF_013096875.1 Geobacillus sp. DSP4a
TAGTTTTGTGTACAATTCATCTGAAGTCCTCCTTGGTATGGTGAGTGATGTGGTTGACACCCCTGCATCATACCAAGAGGGCTTTTTTTGATCAAGTCCCCGGAAAAGCTCCTAACGGGAATGCTCCTTTCCCATGCTTTTCCTTAGGAGCAGTATAACCAGAGTGGGCACCGCTTATGCGAAGGTTAACTTTTCAATGAGCATGTATATAGGCTTAATTGCTTGCGAAACTTCAATTGTGAAAGCAAAATAATGAGCCATGTCCAAATGGCGCCAAATATCGCGATGCTCGTCACCCATTGGAACACTTTTTCCGATACGTAGTTCAAGTAAACGCCGACAAGCATGACAAGCGCGGTGGCGATCAAGGAGACACCCGGGACGCCGCGGCTGTTTAACCGTCCGAATGCGGTTGGCGCTTCTTGCTGTTCAGCGAGGTTGAACAGCATCCGGCTCGTGCTGAAAATGCCGCTGTTGCATGACGATAAAGCCGCAGTCAAGACGACGAAGTTAATGATTCCGGCAGCCGCATGAATGATAGTTTGTAAATGAACAATGTTTCCAAAACATTATTTATAGAATAGTTTGAATAGTTCAGGGAATGATCGAGATTGCCCAGCGGCATCCTATTTTGTACAATAGGAAGCACAGGCGAAGAGGAACGGAGCGAAGGTGATCGACATGGAAGAACGGGACATGAAGACGTTTCTTGCCCAGCTGCAGCAAGAAGGGCTGCTGACCGAGCAGACGCGTCCGGTTTGGGAAATGATTTTGCCGAAACGATTAAAACGAATGTATGACGTTCTTAACGAGCGCACCCGTTATATTACGGTTTTGATTGAAGCGGTCGACGACCCGCACAATCAGGCAGCGGTGCTGCGGACAGCCGAGGCGTTCGGCGTTCAAGACATCCATATCGTCACGGGAAAAGCGCCATTTTCGCCAAACCGGCTCGTGACGCGCCATGCTGACCAATGGCTGACGCTTCACCGGCAGCCTGATATCGAAACCGCCATCAACGACTTAAAACAGCAAGGGTATCAAGTGTATGCCAGCTATCTTGGCGAGGGGACGATTCCTCTTTCCGACATCGATGTATCCAAACCGACGGCGCTTTTATTTGGCAACGAACATAGCGGCGTATCCGATGAGGCGCTGAAACTCGCAGACGGGACGTTCGTCATCCCGATGTACGGCTTCGTCCAAAGCTTTAACATTTCCGTTGCCGCGGCGCTGGCGCTGTACGATGTGACTGAGCGCGCCCGCCGCCAAGCCGGAACGCGCTATTATTTATCGTCGAATGAGAAAAAAGCGCTCTACCAACAATGGATGTGGCAAACGTTGAATCCGCGCATCCGCAAACAGCTTGAGCTGCAAGGGTATACCATTTAACTTCCCTCCGAAAGAAGTCTTCTACTTCTAAACGTGAAGGTGCGCCAGCACCAGTGAAAGTGGGAGATGAATGTCGGTTGGCGTTAGCCAACGAATAGGATAGAATATGGCTAGAACGGACACCTTCGGAACGAAGGGAAGCGTAAAGGGTTCTTGTGTGTGGCTTACCGTTCAGCGAACACACACAAGTCGCTTGAAGCCCCCACCTCTAAGCGAAGCGTAGGTGGTGGGTAGTTCACATACAAGAAACGGCCGGATTTTTTGGAACGTAGGGATCCGGCCGTTTTTTTTTGATGGCCTTTCCTTCCTTCAATCCCTTTTCCCATCAATATTTCCCTGAACGAGGAAAACAAGTGGCGATTTCTTGAACAATGATTGAACAGTTTGTGACAAATGTTTTGCTGATTTATGAACTTTTGCGTGTGTTGGTTTCAAATATTTTCAATTTTGATATGGTAGAAAACAAACAAAGAAATATTGGATGGAAGACGCCCTGGATATCGGGGACGGATAAAGGGGGATACAGAGCGATGAAACAGGCGATATGGCGCGTCATGTTAGCCTTGCCGTTTTTGCTTTTGCTTGGTGGTTGCGTCGAGCGCACGGCCGTGCTCAATCCGCAAGGGCCGGTGGCGCGCATGCAGTATGATTTGATCATGTGGTCTGTCGGCTTTATGTTGTTCATTATTGTTGTTGTATTTACGTTGTTTGCCGTTTTTCTCATTCGTTATCGCGAGAAGCCGGAAAATGCCGGCTATGAGCCGCCGGATGAGGAAGGAAACACGTTGCTTGAAGTCGTCTGGACGGCCATTCCGATTTTGATTGTCGCTGCGCTCGCTGTTCCAACAGTGAAGGCGACGTTTGCGTTGGAAAAGCCGCCGACCGAGAACGTGAAACCGATTACGATTCATGTGACGGCGGCGAACTGGAAATGGATTTTCAGCTATCCGGAAGAAAACATTGAAACGGTCAACTACGTCCATATTCCGGCCGGTGTGCCGGTCAAATTCAAGCTCACGTCCGTCGGACCGATGAATTCGTTTTGGGTGCCGGAATTAGGTGGGCAAAAATATGCGATGGACGGCATGGAGACAGAGCTGATTTTACAAGCTGATAAACCAGGATCGTATATGGGGCGGAGCGCCAACTTTTCCGGGGAAAAGTTCGCACATATGGAATTTGAGGTTGTCGCCCAAACGGGAACGGACTTCCGCAAATGGGTGAATGAAGTGAAACAAACCGCCCCGAAGCTCGATGAGGAAAAATACACACAAATTTTAAAACCGGGGCTTGTTGGGCGAATGACGTTTTCGAACACCCACTTGCAATGGATTGACCATGCGAAACAGAACAGCCATCATGGAGATGGAAAGCCAATGAAAAATGACGATCAACATGATGAAACGATGACAAACGGTCACCATCATGGGGAGTAGGAAAGGAGGAACGAAGGATGAAATGGAGCGAGTTTTTCGTAACCGGAGAGCCGCTCATTTACGCGGCTGATGTCGCGATCGTTTTAACGATAATCGGCATTGTGTTCGTCTTGACGTATTTTAAAAAATGGAAATGGCTGTGGAACGAATGGCTCACTACCGTCGACCATAAAAAAATCGGCGTCATGTACATTATTTGCGCAGTTTTGATGCTCTTCCGCGGCGGCGTCGATGCGCTTTTGATGCGGGCGCAGCTGACGGCTCCGAATATGAAATTTCTTGATGCCCAGCACTACAATGAAATTTTTACGACGCACGGGACGATTATGATTTTGTTTATGGCGATGCCGTTCATCATCGGCTTGATGAACATCGTCGTTCCGCTGCAAATTGGGGCGCGCGACGTCGCGTTTCCGTATTTGAATGCGTTAAGCTTTTGGCTCTTTTTCTTCGGTGCGTTGCTGTTTAACATTTCATTCGTCATCGGCGGATCGCCGGATGCCGGTTGGACGGCGTACTTCCCGCTTGCCGGCAACGAATTCAGCCCTGGCGTCGGCAACAACTATTACGCTGTCGCTTTACAAATTTCCGGGATCGGAACATTGATGACCGGGATCAACTTCCTTGTCACGATTTTAAAAATGCGCGCGCCGGGCATGACATTGATGCGCATGCCGATGTTTACGTGGACGATTCTCATTACGTGCGTGCTCATTATTTTTGCGTTCCCGGTATTGACGGTCGCCTTGGCGCTCATGACGTTTGACCGGCTGTTTGATACGCAGTTTTTCACGATGGCCAACGGCGGCATGTCGATGCTCTGGGCGAACTTGTTCTGGATTTGGGGCCATCCGGAAGTGTATATCGTCATTTTGCCGGCGTTCGGCATTTTCTCGGAAGTGGTCAGCACGTTTGCGCAGAAACGGCTGTTCGGTTATAAGGCGATGGTCGGTTCGATCGTGGGCATTGCGTTTTTAAGCTTTATCGTCTGGGTGCACCACTTCTTTACGATGGGCGCAGGGCCGGCCGTGAACTCTGCCTTCTCGATCACGACGATGGCGATCGCGATCCCGACCGGGGTGAAAATTTTCAACTGGCTGTTTACGCTCCGAAAAGGGAAGATCCGCTTTACGACGGCGATGCTTTGGTCGCTGGCGTTCATTCCGAACTTCGTCATCGGCGGCGTGACAGGTGTGATGCTGGCAATGGCCGCGGCCGATTATCAATACCATAACAGCTATTTTCTCATCGCCCACTTCCATTACGTGTTGATCGCGGGTACGGTGTTCGCCTGCTTTGCCGGTTTGCATTACTGGTATCCGAAAATGTTCGGCCATATCTTGAATGAACGGCTTGGCAAGTGGAC
The DNA here is from genome assembly GCF_013096875.1 of Geobacillus sp. DSP4a. Taxonomy (NCBI): domain Bacteria; kingdom Bacillati; phylum Bacillota; class Bacilli; order Caryophanales; family Anoxybacillaceae; genus Geobacillus; species Geobacillus sp. DSP4a. Next base: position 4,195 of record NZ_SDLD01000030.1, read on the forward strand.
GTTTTGGCTGTTTATGATCGGGTTTAACGTCTGCTTCTTCCCGATGTATTTCCTCGGGTTGATGGGGATGACGCGCCGCATGTACACGTACTCGGCTGGTCTCGGCTGGACGCCGCTCAACGTCGTCGCGACGGTCGGGGCGGTGTTGATGGGCATCGGGTTTATCGTGCTTTGTTACAACATTTATTACAGCGCCCGCTACGGCGAGCGCGACATGACCGGCGACCCGTGGAACGGACGGACGCTTGAGTGGGCGACCGCGTCGCCGCCGGTGCATTACAACTTCCCGGTGACGCCGGTTGTCGAAGATGTGGACGCGTATTGGGTGATGAAGAAAAAGTATGGCGGCTTCCACGTGAAAGAAGAAGACTTGAAGCCGATCCATATGCCAAGCAACTCAGGACGCCCGTTTTGGATGTCGGTGGCGTTTTTCGTCGCCGGGTTCGGCCTTGTGTTCAAGTGGTTTGCGTTGGCTATCGTTGGTGCGTTGTTCATTGTGCTTGGATTGATTCTCCGCTCATTTGAAGACGATGATGGCTACCATATTCCGGTTGACGAAATCAAACGGATGGAACGAGCGGCGCGGAAGGGGGCGTGACGAATGGGAGACGCTGCACATCGCTATGAGGAAACGGTGCCGCTGGAGTATCGGACGCAAGAAAGTCGGTTGAACATATTGGGTTTCTGGATTTTCCTCGGGGCGGAAGTCGCGCTGTTTGCGACGCTGTTTGCGACGTATCTCGTCTTGTTCCAACGGACCGGCTCGGGGCCGACGGCAGCGGAGCTGTTTGAGGTAAAAGACGTTTTGATCGAAACGTTGTTGCTGTTGACGAGCAGTTTCACATGTGGGTTGGCCATTTTTGAAATGCGCCGCGGCCGCATGAGCGGGCTGATTGCCTGGCTGCTCGTGACGCTTCTGCTTGGGGTGGGGTTTATTACGGTTGAAATTCGCGAGTTCATCCATTACGTCCATGAAGGAGCGACGATGCAGACGAGCGCATTTTTATCAAGCTTTTTCGTGCTCGTCGGCACGCACGGCGCCCACGTCGGCTTAGGGATCGGCTGGATGATTCTCATCATCATCCAGCTTCTCCAACGCGGGTTGACGGCGAAAACGGCCCGGAAAGTGTTTATCGTCAGTTTGTACTGGCACTTTTTAGACGTTGTTTGGATTTTCATTTTTACGCTTGTCTATTTGCTAGGGATGGTGGTATAAAATGGGGGCTAACGGCCATCATGAATCATTTCCGTGGAAACATATCATTGGGTTTTTGTTGTCGCTCGTCTTGACGTTTGCGGCTCTTTGGGTGGCGCTCTCGTCTGGGCTGCCGCTTAAAGCCGTGATCGTCATCATCGTCTTGTTCGCGATCATCCAAGCGAGCTTGCAGCTGTTTCTATTCATGCACGTCAACGAAAGCGACAGCGGCAAAGTGCAAACGTTCAACATGGTATACAGCTTCTTTATTGCTGTTGTCGTTGTCGCCGGTTCGATTTGGGTGATGCAGTTTGTGTTGTAAAGCGAGGCTGGCCGGGGTTCGGCCGGCTTTTTATCTTAATTAGGCGAGAAGACTCCCACTTCAACAAAGCGAAGCGGAGTAAGTGGGAGATGAATCGCCTTAACTATATTTTGCTGAAAATAGGATAGATTCAGTAAAATATAGTATAATATAGTTAGATGGGAGGTGAAAACATGTATTTTTGTATCAAACAACAGCTAAATGGTTTGACCAAAGAAGAATACTTGACTCTTCGAGAACTGTGCCATATTGCCAAGAACATGTACAACGTCGGATTGTAAATTGGCAAACTTGTCATTGGCTATGCGGAAACATGGCAACGCAATATGAATCTAGGAAAAAAGACAAATCAAAACTTTGTCAATATTCCTCTCGGTAACATAAAAGAAAAACTAGAATATCTTTGTAAATTTTACGGCATTGAATTCTTGAAACAGGAAGAATCATATACGTCTCAAGCCAGCTTTTTTGACGGCGATGAGATTCCTGAATATAATGCCGACAATCCAAAAGAATATAAGTTCAGCGGCAAACGTATTAAGCGCGGTTTGTATCGAACAAAGTCTGGCAAACTAATTAATGCTGATGTCAATGGCGCATTAAACATCTTAAAGAAAAGTAAAGCTGTAGACCTGAGTGTCTTATGCTCTAGCGGCGAAGTGGACACGCCTCAAAGAATAAGGATTGCTTGAAGCAGTCAAACTTCTTTGGAAGCCTCCACTTCAAATTTTCGCTAGAAAATTAAGTGGGGGTAGTTCACGTTCAGAAGGGCTTTTGTGGTGTCATAGATGCCTGAAATGGGGGAGCCGTTGACGGAACATTGAAGAGATGGAGAGGCAACGTGGTTGCATTATAGGGGGCATGATATGTGCCTAAAAAAAGTCGTCTTGCCTCAAACAGGCAAGACGACGTTTTACAGCACTTTTGATAAAAACGCTTTCGTCCGCTCATGCTGCGGGTGGTCGAACAAGTCTTCCGGCTTCCCTTCCTCGACAATGTAGCCGCCGTCCATAAACAGGACGCGGTCGCCGACTTCACGGGCAAAGCCCATCTCGTGGGTGACGACGACCATCGTCATCCCTTCATTGGCCAGCTGCTTCATGACCGAGAGCACTTCCCCGACCATTTCCGGGTCAAGCGCTGACGTCGGCTCGTCAAACAGCATGATTTTCGGTTCCATGGCCAATGCCCGGGCGATGGCGACGCGCTGCGCCTGCCCACCGGAGAGGGAGTCCGGGTAGACGTGCGCTTTGTCTTGCAGCCCGACTTTGGCGAGCAGCTCCATCGCCTTCGCTTCCGCTTTTTCACGCGGCCATTTCCGCACTTTCATCGGTGCCAGCGTGATATTGTTCAGCACCGTCATATGCGGAAACAAGTTAAAGCGCTGGAACACCATTCCGACTTCTTCCCGCACTTTATTTAAGTTCGTGTCTTTCGCCTTTAAATTAATGCCGTCAATAATAATTTCACCTTCATCGAAATCCTCAAGCAAGTTTAAACAGCGTAAAAACGTCGATTTTCCCGACCCCGATGGGCCGATGACGACCACGACTTCTCCTTCGCGAATATGGACATCGATTCCTTTTAAAACTTGGAGCGAACCGAACGATTTTTTCAGCTGGCGTACGTCAATCATTGGGTCGAATACTTCCTTTCAAGATAGTGTGACAGTTTGCTTAACGAAAGCGTTAAGAGCAAATAGATGAACGCCACTGTTAAATACGGCTCCCAAACGCGGTAATACTCACCCGCGGCCGCTTTCCCCCAATACATGATTTCCGGGGCGGCGATGACCATCCCAAGCGACGAATCTTTAATTAAGACGATAAACTCGTTCGCAAACGGCGGAATCATTCGCTTTAACGCCTGCGGCAAAATAATGTAGCGCATCGCCTGCGCATGCGTCATCCCAAGCGAGCGGGCCGCTTCCATTTGCCCTTTGTCGATCGACTGGATGCCGGCGCGGAAAATCTCGGCCACATATGCGGCCGAGTTGAGCGACAGCGAGACGGCCAGGGAAGCGACGGCATTTGGCTGGGCGAAAAAGAGCGGCATGGCGCCGAAATGGACGAGCAAAATTTGCACGACAAGCGGCGTACCGCGGAAAAAGTGAATGTACCACGAAAACGGCAAACGAATAATCGGGTTGGACGACATTTTGCCAAGGCCGATGAACAGGCCGAGAATGAGGCCGAACACGATGCCGGCTAATGATACGCCGATCGTTACGAGCAGCCCTTGCCAAAAGTAAGGGGCGTATTCAACAATAATATCAAAACGAAAATCCATCGATCTCACCTTTCTCTAAGAAAAATGCGTAACTTGCTAGCAGTTACGCATTTTTCTATGTTCGTGCGCTTATTGTTGTTGTTTTAAGCCTTCCATATTCGGTTCTTTACCAAACCATTTTTTGTAAATCTCTGCATATTTGCCGCTGTCGATCACTTTTTGCAATGCTTCGTCCACTTTGGCTTTCAATTCGCTGTCTTTCGGGAAGATCATGCCGTAGTATTCCGAAGCGAAGTTTTGTGGATCTTCAATGACTTGCAATTTTTTGTCCGGATTGTTTTTCACGTATTCGTTTGCCACCGCGTTGTCCGTGATGACAGCATCAACACCGCCGTTTAGCAGTTCCATAATGGCAACAACACTCGTTTCGAATTTTTTAATATGATCGCCTTTGCCAAATAGCTTCTCCGCAGCTTCTTGACCGGTTGTCGCGTTTTGAACGCCGATCGTTTTCCCTTTTAAGTCAAGGGCGTTTTTCACCGGGCTGCCTTGTTTGACTAAGATGACTTGTGTTGCTTCAAAGTACGGAGCTGAGAAATCATAAGATTGTTTCCGCTCGTCCGTAATCGTAATGCCGGAAATGCCCATGTCGATTTCTTTGCTTTGCAGCGAAGCGAACAGCGGATCCCAGCCGATGTTTTTTAATTCATAATCCAAGCCGGCTTCTTTCATCACCGCATCCAAAAGGTCGGCGTCAAACCCAACAATTTTTCCTTTTTGCATATATTCAAATGGCGCAAACGCCGCGTCCGTCCCGACGGTGATTTTTTGCTTCCCTTCTTTTTCAGCGCCTGACGGAGAGCTTGTTTCTGTCGACTTGCCACAAGCGGCGAGCGCCATAAACAACGCAGCAACGACCGCTACGATCAAACCTTTCTTCATTTTTAACATCCTATAAAATCCCCCTTTGGAATCATTGTCGATGAACGATTATCATACTATCAATATTTTTGTTATTATGCAATAGGTTTTATAAAAATAATTGTTTGAACATTTTGGTACTGCCGTATAAATGGGGAAAAGGCGCATTTTTCAATGTTTTTCGCCACATTAACTGAAGGGCATATGGCTAATATCATTTCGTGTGCATTTTTATAAAATAATTTTTTATGTATAAAAAGACATAAACGATTGATTTTGAATTTACAGAATATTATACCAGAAAGAGGGTAGAGTTGGCAAAGGTTTTGTCAATTTGTTTATTATAGAGGTATGGAAAAATAAATACTATTGTGTAAATACTATCAATTTCGTTATGATGAAAGTGGTGACAAGACAGTAGAGGAAGGAGAGTCCATATGGTTTTATTTTCCGTCATTGTGTATTTAGTCGGCATGCTTTGGATTGGCTATTGGGCGTATAAACGGACGTCCAATTTGTCTGATTATATGCTTGGCGGCCGGACGCTCGGACCGGCGGTGACGGCGCTCAGCGCCGGGGCTTCCGACATGAGCGGCTGGCTGCTCATGGGGCTGCCGGGGGCGATGTATGTCGATGGGGTGAGCGCCGCCTGGATCGTCATCGGCTTGACGCTTGGCGCTTATGCAAACTGGTTGTTTGTCGCGCCGCGCTTGCGCGTCTATACGGAAGTAGCGAACGACTCGATTACGATTCCGGAGTTTTTGGAAAACCGTTTCGGCGATGCGTCGAAATTGTTGCGGATGGCATCTGGGATTGTCATTATGGTCTTTTTTACGTTTTATGTCTCGTCCGGCCTCGTTTCGGGGGGCGTTCTGTTTGAAAACTCATTTGGTGTTAGCTACCATACGGGATTGTGGATCGTCGGCGGTGTTGTTGTCGCCTACACGCTGTTTGGCGGCTTTTTGGCCGTCAGCTGGACGGACTTTGTCCAAGGGACGATTATGTTCATCGCGTTGATTTTAGTGCCGGTCGTGACGCTGTTCCATACAGGCGGGCCGGTGGATACGATGGAGACGATTCGCGACATCGATCCCAACTTGTTGAATATATGGAAAGGAACGAGTGTTCTTGGCATCATTTCATTATTCGCCTGGGGGCTTGGGTATTTCGGCCAGCCGCACATTATCGTCCGCTTTATGGCCATTAAGTCGGTGAAAGAAATGAAAAGCGCCCGCCGCATCGGCATGGGCTGGATGATTTTCTCCGTTGTCGGGGCGATGTTGACCGGTCTTTTTGGAATCGCTTACTTTTCGCAGCGCGGCATGAAGCTTGATGATCCGGAAACGGTGTTTATTCAACTCGGTCAAATTTTGTTCCATCCGATTATTACTGGGTTTTTGCTGGCGGCGATTTTAGCGGCGATTATGAGCACGATCTCGTCACAGTTGCTCGTCACGTCGAGCTCGCTGACCGAAGACTTGTATAAAGTCGTGTTCCGCCGCGCGGCTTCGGATAAGGAGCTTGTCTTCGTCGGGCGTTTGTCGGTGCTCCTTGTCGCCATTGTCGCGACAGCGCTGGCGTATACGAAAAACGACACCATTTTAAACTTGGTCGGCTATGCGTGGGCTGGGTTTGGCGCATCGTTTGGCCCCGTCATTTTGCTTAGCTTATGCTGGCGGCGGATGACGAAATGGGGGGCGCTCGCCGGCATGGTCGCCGGGGCGGCAACGGTCATTTTGTGGACGCAGTCGGAGTATTTGAAAGGGCTGTTGTATGAGATGATTCCGGGCTTCGCCGCGAGCCTCGCCGCTATTGTCGTCGTGAGCCTGTTGACAAAAGCGCCGGAAGGGAAAGTGGCGGAACAGTTTGATCAGTTTAAGAAGTCGCTGTCATAAGCGAAATGAACAGGGTGTTCCTCGGTGGGGACACCCTGTTGTCATGATCGGCATGTTGTCCTTCATCATATAGGCGTTGTTGCGGCCTCGCAATTCGCCCGACCGCCTTACCGTGTCGCTGCGTCGCTATGCTGTTTCGGCTGGGCGATGGCAGTGTTGAGGCGGCGTCGCCATGATCAGCTTTAAGACGAGGCAAAGGGGTGCCGCACCCTGCTTTGGTTCGGATGCCAACACATGTCGCGGCGCCGCACCCTTTTAGTCCGGCCGCAGCCCCCCCTTGGCACCTCCGCCCGGAGGCGGGGCGAAGGGCCGCCGCTGTTACGCCATCGTGTTCCAGTCTGGATACAGATCAGTGCGCCGGTCGCGCCATGTCGCGACCGATCCTTTTTCCCGCACTTTGCGAAGGAGCGACAAGTCAAGGTCAGCGGTAATGACCATGTCGCTGTTGATCTCGCCCGCCGCAAGGACGCCGCCTTGCGGGAACGGGATGTCGTTTGGCGTGATGACGGCCGCCTGGCCGAAATTGGCGCGCATAAAGTCGACCGTCGGAAGCGACCCGACCGTGCCGGTCGTGACGACATACACTTCGTTTTCGACCGCCCGCGCGTGGCAGCAATACCGTACGCGGTAAAACCCGTGCCGATCGTCGGTGCACGACGGACAGAAGATGACGTCCGCCCCTTTCGCGCGCGCCAGGCGAACGATTTCCGGAAACTCGATGTCATAGCACGTCAAAATGGCGATCGTCGCTTTGTCCGTTTCAAAGACGTGCAGTCCGTCACCCGGGGCGATGTTCCATTCGTTGGCCTCGGTCGGGGTGATGTGCAGCTTCGCTTGGCGATGGATCGTTCCGTCCGGCGCAAACAAGTGGGCGACATTGTACAGCTTGCCGTTTTCGCGGATGACATGCGTACCGCCGATCAAATACATGCCGGTGTCTTTGGCGAGCGACGTAAACAGCCCGCAATACGGCTCCGTGTAGTCCGGCAAGTCGTCGATCGCTGCTTGACGTCCGTCATCAAGTGGAATGGAAAGCAATTGGGTCGTGAAAAATTCTGGGAACAAGACAAACTCGGCGTCAAACTCTTGCGCTGTTTTGACGTAATGCGTCACTTGCGCGGCAAATTCGTCAAACGAACGGATCGTATGCAAATGATATTGGACAGCGGATACGCGCAATGGCAGCACCTTCCTTTCTATTTCCATATGGCATCTATTTTAGCACCATGCAAACCGTTTGGAGGCATTTGATTTTTCGATATGCGCAGGCCCCGCTCCCTTCCTATTTCAAGGAGGGGAGTTGCGGAAAAAGACAAGGACGAGGTCTTGTCTATTATTGTTCGCCGTAGCGTCGGTACGCACCGTGATGTGTGGGCCCGACGTATTCGTTGAGCGGGAACGAGTGGCGGATGGCGGTGGTGATGAACGCTTTTGCCGTCGCAATGGCGTCTTTCACCGGCCGGCCTTTCGCCAGTTCGGCGGCGATGGCCGCCGAGAACGTGCAGCCTGCTCCGTGCGTATACGTCGTGTCAATCCGCTCCGATTCGAGGAGTTCAAACGTTTTGCCGTCGTAAAGGACGTCAACCGCATAGTCGTGCGGAATTTTCCGTCCGCCTTTGACGATCACATATTGAGCGCCGAGCTCATGAATGCGCCCGGCCGCCTCTTTCATGTCCTCAACCGTTTCAATGCGCGGCAGGCCGGCTAGCTGCGCCGCCTCAAACAAGTTCGGCGTCACGACCGTTGCTTTTGGTACAAGCGTTTCCCGGTAGCAAACCGTATTTTCCGGGTGGAGCGGCTCATCCGCCCCTTTGCACACCATAACTGGATCGACGACCGCATTTTTCAAACCATGTTTTTCAATCGTCCGCGCGGTCAGTTCAATGATGTCCGTCGTCGGCAGCATCCCCGTTTTGAGAGCATCAACGCCAACGCCGACGATGATCGTCTCAAGCTGGGCTTCGATCGTCGCGAGGTCGACGGGAAACACTTGATGTGCCCAACGGTTGTGCGGGTCCATGGCGACGATTGTCGTGATTGCCGTCATCCCGTAGACACCGAGTTCTTGGAATGTTTTCAAATCCGCCTGCAGCCCGGCGCCGCCGCTGCTGTCCGAGCCGGCGATCGTTAACGCTTTTGGCATCGTCATCGTCATCACTCCTTTGCTTCATAACATTATATCATGAAGCCGCCCTCAAGGACGAAATAGTTGTTCCACATCAACAGAAAAGCCATCCAGCACACGTGAACAGGCCATGCCGGTTTCTTTCCAGACGCCGGCTTGTTCATATTGTCCATCGTCATTGAGCGAGTAGATTTGCACAACACGATGCATGGGGTTCACGATCCAATATTCACCGACTCCGTATTGCATATACAAATTCAATTTGAACACGAGATCGTACGCCTGGTTGGAAGGGCTTAAAATCTCGATGATCAGCGTTGGGACGCCGACAAATTTTGTATCCGTTAATCCACTTCGATCACAGATCACGGTTAAATCAGGGACGACAATTTTCTTGCCTTCGATTCGTTCGTTCTTTAGTTCGATATCAAACGGGGCATGAAACACTTCACACGGCTTTCCTTCTAAAAAATGGAACAGTTGGACGTGCAGCCGTCCCGATATGCGTTGGTGCTGGGTCGAAGGGGAGGGAGACATCAACACAGCGCCATCAATGTATTCTAAAACGCGGTCGGTTGTTTCCCGCATGCGATAAAATTCTTCAAGCGATACCGCCTGTTTTCCCGGAACGTTCACGAAATCACCTTCTTTCCAGCTTTCTATTTTCATTATACACTGGCCGCTTTGTCGAACGAAAATGATTTGGCATAACGCAACGGGTGACATACTCCCGCCGCCTACGCTCACTTGCAGAAATGGCGGCCTTGTCGGTTTAGGACGATAAAAAAAAGCCGCCCGCTATGAGCGGGCGATCATGGGAATGGACAATGATGAACAGGCGGCCGGCAGCGCGTGTTGCCGGCCGCGTCCATCATGGTTAGTTGGCAGCCAGCGTTTTGCCGAGCGCTTCGCGGGCCGGGACGTAGCGGTAACCGAGGTCGCGGGCGACCGCTTCGTACGTAATTTCGCCGTTGGCGACGTTGACGCCAAGCTCAAGCGCCGGGTTGTCCGTAATGGCTTGGATGACGCCTTTATTGGCGATTTGCAAGGCGTATGGCATGGTGACGTTCGTCAAGGCGATCGTTGAAGTGCGCGGGACGGCGCCAGGCATGTTGGCGACCGCATAATGAACGACGCCGTGTTTGACGTACGTCGGGTTGTCATGTGTTGTGACGTGGTCGCTCGTCTCGACAATGCCCCCTTGGTCGATGGCGACATCGACGATGACCGAACCCGGTTTCATCGCTTTCACCATATCCTCGGTGACGAGCTTCGGCGCCCGCGCCCCTGGGATGAGGACAGCACCGATGACAAGGTCGGCCTCTGCGACCGCCTCGGCAATGTTCATCGGGTTGGACATGAGCGTCGTAATTTGGTTGCCGAAAATGTCGTCAAGCTCGCGCAAGCGGTCAGCATTCAAGTCGATAATCGTGACATCTGCCCCGAGGCCGACGGCGACTTTCGCTGCGTTCGTGCCGACGACTCCGCCGCCGATGATGACTACTTTGCCGCGGGCGACGCCAGGGACGCCGCCAAGCAAAATGCCTTTGCCGCCGTACGGCTTTTCCAAAAATTGCGCCCCGATTTGCGCCGCCATCCGCCCGGCGACTTCGCTCATCGGCGTCAACAGCGGCAGCGTGCGGCCGACTTGCACCGTCTCATAGGCAATGGCGATGACGCCGCTTTCTTTTAAGGCGCGTGTCAACTCCGGGTCGGCGGCCAAATGCAAGTAGGTGAACAGCACAAGCCCCGGACGGAAGAAGCGGTATTCGCTTGGCAGCGGCTCTTTCACTTTCATCACCATATCTGCTTGCGCCCACACATCTTCCGCCCGCTCGATGATTTGTGCTCCGGCACGGGCGTAATCATTGTCGCTGAAACCGCTTCCAACCCCTGCCTCTTTCTCAATCAGAACCGTATGTCCTGCCTGAACGAATGACAAAACGCCAGCCGGCGTAATAGCGACACGGTTTTCGTTATTTTTGATTTCCTTTGGCACTCCAATAATCATGGATATCGTTCCTCCTCGTCAGAAGTGGCCTTACTTATAGTATAAAAGAGACGGAACGGGCCGGGCATTGTTCAAAAAAGAGAAAGAAGCGCCCGGTTTTTGTGGATTTCCACAAATTCAACCGCGCGCTTCGTATTTCGCTAATTTAATATCGATGTATAATTTGATTTTTTGATTCATGTCATTGAGATCAAGCTCGGCGATGTCGGCAATCCGCTTGAGCCGATAAGCAAGCGTGTTCGGGTGAACGTTGAGGACGTCGGCGGTTTCTTGCGCGTTTTCGTTATGGTCAAAAAACGTTTCAAACGTTTTGACCAAGTCGCTGTGATGTTTGCGGTCATAGGCTTGCAATTTCTCAAGCGCCGGGTTGGTCCAGCCTCCTTGCCGTTTTTTTTCAAGCAAAAAGTCAAAAAATTGGTAAATACCGAGTTGGGCGTAGCCGTAGACGCCGTTGATGTCATCCCCAAGCTTCTCCTTCAGCGCTAGCACGGCGAGCGCTTCGCGGTAGCTTTTTTCAATGAGGCGATAGACGCTGTACACGCCGCCAAATCCGCACTGCACATCGTGGATGTGAAATCGTTCTTTCATTTTGGCGGCGAACGATTCGATGAATGCATTCAGCTCTTTGAGCGGCTGGTCGGTTTTGGGCGCCGCCAGCAAAATCACATCGCGGCCGTCGGTCGTATAAAGAAGGAGCGGGAGTTGCTGGGTTGTTTGCAATAAGTAGGAAATTTGCCGCTCCATTTCGGCGGTCAAATCAGCGGCAAAGCGGAAGACGACAACGGCAAACTGCGGTGCGGTCGGGATTTGCATGGCAGCGAGATGGGCGCGAATCTCGTCTTCGGCCGCGATATGGCTCGTCAGCAACTTCCAAAACAGCTCCTGCACCCGCTCTTCTTTTTTGTTTTTGCGCATATACAGCTGCAACACTTTGTTTTTCGCTGCCTTGGCGGCGAGCTTGAGCCATTCCATCTCCTCAGGCGACAGCGTCCGGTTCGTTTCCAGCACCCAGATGAAACCGATCACCTCATCGTTTTTCCAGATCGACACAGCGACGCGGCTGCCGAGGCCGACGTCATGAATCGGCGGCACGCGCACCGGCTCGCGGCTTTTGAGCAGCGCCGGGATGGCGCCTTGTTTCCATAAGCTGTTGATCACTTTTTCCGGGACGCGCCGGCTGATGATCGTCGCCGTCCGCGCCGGATCAGTGTAATCGTCATGGGCGCTGTAGGCGATGAGCCGATGGTTCGCATCTTCGATCGTCACCGGGCATTTCAGCACGTCGCTGACGCGGTCGGCAAACTCTTCAAGGCTGTCAAATTCGCCGCGGAACGGGTCGGTGTACGAGGGCATATCGGTGTTTTCCCCCCAGCATAAAATTATGAGACGAAAAGCATCGCATTTAAGCAGCAGTCATTAGCCGCCTCTGGTTAAACATTTCCTCACAATTCTATGAACGGTTTCATCATAACTTATGCGCCGTCAGCTGTAAATCAACACGTATGGGTATATTTTGAGGTGACTCAATACGGTCCTGTTTAAACGAGGGCACGCGCCTGAGATTTGTATGATCTTCCTGCTTTTGTTCGCTATCCTTGTGAAATGGCGGGGACGGTGTATTATCGTTTATTTTAGGTTAAGGGAATGATCTATCCCCGAAAGACAAGAATTTATTTCCAAATATTTAATAATTTCATAATATAAAAACATTTTATTGACGAAAGAGGATACGTCAAATAAAATGGACTTAGGTTATATCTGTCGACAGTCGACAAAGTAGGTGAAGGTAAATGAGTCAGGATCAACCGGACCGATCCGCTCCTTTTTACGAGCAAATTTATCATTTATTGCGCAAGAAAATTCTTCAAGGAGAATTCAAGCCTGGACAACGTATCTACGAAGCAAAGCTGGCCAGGGAGCTAAATGTAAGCAGAAGCCCTGTTCGCGAGGCGGTAAGGGCGCTTGAGAAAGAAGGATTGCTTCGGATCGATCATAAATCGCGGATCACTGTGTACGAACCGACGATGAGGAATGTGGAGGAGATTTATCAATGCCGCATGTCCCTTGAATCATTGGCTGTTAAACTGGCCTGCGAACGGATGTCTGCCTCTCAATTGGATGAGATTGAGGAAGTGCTTTACCAAACAGAACGAAATATTATAATCGGGGATCTTGAATCCGTGATTGCATTCAACGCCCAGTTCCACGATTGTATTGTTTTGTTCAGCGGTAATAGCGAACTAGGAAAGTTGCTAGGAGGACTTAGGTCGCTAACGTATTACTATCGGACGCTGAACGTGCACGGGCCAGGGAGGGCAAACCAAATTTTAGAAGAGCACAAGCAAATTTTTTTTAAAATGAAAGAACGAAAAGCGGATGAAGCGGCGGAAGAAATGAAAGTGCATATTGAACATGACTTGCTTCACTTAAAAAACTTGTTAGCAAAGGAATGCGAACAAGCAAGGGGGAAGAAATCTTGAAACAATGGGACATCGCCGTCATTCCAGGTGACGGCATCGGCAAGGAGGTCGTGCCTGCGGCGTTGGATGTGCTGCAGGCGGTCGCGGATGTTCATGGAGGGATCTCTTTTTCCTTTACGGAATTTCCATGGAACTGCGATTACTATGTTGAACACGGCCAAATGATGCCAGATGATGGGCTTGAGACGTTGCGGAACTTTGACGCCATTTTCCTTGGAGCGGTCGGCAATCCGAAGCTTGTCCCTGACCATATTTCGTTATGGGGGCTGCTTCTGAAAATCCGCCGCGAATTTGAACAGGTGATCAACATCCGCCCGGCGAAATATTTTCGCGGATTGTCGTCGCCGCTTGCCGAACCGCGCGAGTTTGATTTCATCGTCGTCCGCGAAAACAGCGAAGGGGAATATAGCGAAGTCGGCGGGCGCATCCACCGCGGGGAAGACGAAATCGCCATTCAAAACGCTGTCTTTACCCGCAAAGGGACGGAGCGGGCGATGCGTTATGCGTTCGAGCTGGCGCGGAAGCGGAAACGGCATGTGACGAGCGCGACGAAATCGAACGGCATTTTCCATACGATGCCGTTTTGGGATGAAGTGTTCGCCGACGTCAAGCGCGACTACCCGGATGTCGCGACCGCGTCGTACCATATTGATGCATTGGCCGCCTTTTTCGTGACAAGGCCGCATACGTTTGACGTCGTTGTCGCGAGCAACTTGTTTGGCGACATTTTGACGGACCTTGGCGGCGCTATTATGGGCAGCATCGGCATCGCCCCGGCGGCGAACATCAACGTCAACGGCAAGTACCCGTCCATGTTTGAGCCGGTGCACGGCTCGGCGCCGGACATTTACGGCAAAGGCATCGCCAACCCGATCGGGCAAATTTGGACGGCGAAACTGATGCTTGACCATTTCGGCGAAGAAGAGCTCGGCGCCCTTTTGTTGCAAACGATTGAGGATGTCACCGCTGACGGCATCAAAACGCCCGATCTCGGCGGCACGGCGACGACAAAGGAAGTGACGGAAGAAATTTGCCGGCGGCTGCGCAAACGAGGCTGATGAAGACCGATTGGGGCGGCGCGGTTGGCACTGTCCTTCCGTTTTCGGTATACTGGTTGTCAGACAAACCGAATAGAAAGGATGACGCCCGTTGTTCAAAAAATGGTTTGGCAAGCAGCAGCTGAAAGAGGAGACGATCACCGCGCCGCTTGACGGAACGATTGTGCCGCTTGAAGACGTGCCGGATCCGGTGTTTGCGCAAAACATGATGGGCGATGGCATCGCCATCGACCCGGCGGATGGGGATGTCGTCGCTCCGGTGGACGGGGAAATCGTCCAACTCTTTCCGACGAAGCATGCTATCGGCTTGCGTTCGGAAGCGGGTGTGGAGCTGCTCATCCATGTCGGCATCGACACCGTGTCGATGAACGGGGAAGGGTTTACCGCCTATGTCAAAGCCGGCGACCGAGTGAAACGGGGCGATCGGCTTCTTTCTGTCGACTTGCCGCTTGTGCGCGAGAAAGCGAAAAGCGCGGTGACGCCGATCATCATCACGAATGGTGATGCGCTTGAAAGTTTGGAGAAAAAAGCAGGGACATCGGCAGCAAAAGGTGAGACGGTCTTGTTTCATGTGAAAATGAAATAAGGGCGGCAGGGAGGACATATGGCGTTTCGCATCCATAAGATTTTAAACAACAACGCCGTTGTCGTGCTCGATGAAGGCAAAGAGAAAATTGTCATGGGCCCGGGGATTGCGTTTCAAAAGCGGAAAAACGATCTCATCCCCCCGGGCCGCATTGAGAAAATTTTCGTCATGGAAGAAGAAAATGAGAAGTTCCAGCAATTGCTTCGCACGTTGCCAGAAGAACATATCGATATTGCCGAAGAAATTATCAGCTATGCGGAAGGCAAACTGCAAGCACCGCTCAACGACCATATTCATATTGCGCTGACTGACCATTTGTCGTTTGCCATCGAGCGGTTGAAGCAAGGTTACCGCATTCAAAACAAATTGCTCAATGAAATTAAAGTGCTATATAAGGCGGAGTATGAAATTGGGCTATGGGCGAAACAGTTGATCAAAGAGCGGCTTGGCATCGAGATTCCCGATGACGAGGTGGCCCATATCGCCCTTCATATTCATACGGCGAAACTCGATGCCGCCAGCATGAACAAAACGATGCGCGAGACGACGCTCATTCATGAATTCGTTGACCTTATCCAAACGGAGCTCGGCATATCGATCGATAAGGAAAGCATTTCATACCAGCGGCTGCTCACTCATTTGCGCTTTGCCTTAAGCCGCATCGAAAACGGGGAGCCGATTCATTCGATGGATGAGGAGATGCTTGCGCTCATTCAGACAAAATATGCAAGGGAATGGGCGTGTACACAAAAAGCGGCAAGCTATGCAGAGAAGGAATATGGCATCCGTTTTCCGGAGGAGGAACTCGCCTATATCGTCCTCCATATCCAACGGTTGCGAAAGCGTTGACAAAAACAGCAAGTTGCCGTATAATGCAAAACAGACAACGAAATATTGCGGGATTGTAACTGCTTCGAGCAGGCAAGACCTAAAACGTATGAAGGGAACGGCAAGTGAGTCATGCCGCTAGATCGCCCTTTGTATGTTTTAGGTCTTTTTTGTTTTTCATTTCACCATCATTCAGAAGGAGAGGAGTTCACCGATGAATTATGAACACATTGCTAAACAACTCATCCCGCTCCTTGGCGGGAAAGAAAACATCATTAGTGTAACTCATTGCGCGACACGGCTTCGCCTCGTCTTAAAAGATGACAAAAAGGCCGAGGCGAAAGACATTGAAAACATTGAAGGGGTTAAAGGGGCGTTTTCCAGCTCCGGACAGTTTCAAATTATTTTTGGCACCGGCGTGGTGAATAAAGTGTATGAAGCGTTTGTCCGGGAAGCAGGGATACAGCAAGGTGATGCTGATGCCCATCAAGAAGCCATCAAGCAAAAAATGAATCCGCTCGCCCGCTTTGCGAAGACGTTGTCAAACATTTTTGTCCCAATCATCCCAGCCATTGTCGCGAGCGGTTTGTTAATGGGTTTGCTTGGGATGATGAAGGCGTTCAAATGGGTGGCGGCAGACAGCCCGCTGTATATTTTGCTTGATATGTTTTCGAGTGCGGCGTTTATTATTTTGCCGATTTTAATCGGCTTTAGCGCGGCGAAAGAATTTGGCGGCACGCCGTTTTTAGGGGCGGTCATCGGCGGTATTATGACTCACCCGGCGCTATTAAACCCGTGGGGATTGGCCGAGGCCAAGCCAAACTATATGCATTTTCTTGGCTTTGATATCGCTATGGTCGGGTATCAAGGGACGGTCGTGCCGATTTTGCTGGCGACGTATGTGATGAGCAAAGTGGAGCGTGGATTGCGAAAAGTTGTTCCTCATGCGGTCAGTTTGCTTGTTGTTCCATTTGTGACCGTCATTTTGACGGGATTTATTACGATTTTGGCCATTGGTCCGCTCGGCAATTTGCTTGGCGATGGGATTACGACGGTGTTGAACTTTGTTTACCATTATGGCGGTGCGTTAGCTGGCCTTATCTTTGGTGGATTGTACTCGATGATCGTCATTACTGGTGTGCATCATAGCTTTCATGCCATTGAAGCGAACTTGTTGGCGAAACTTGGGGTCAACTATTTACTGCCAATTTGGTCGATGGCCAACGTCGCCCAAGGCGGCGCCGGTTTGGCTGTATTTGTCAAATCGAAGCGGACAAAAACAAAAGAGATTGCGTTACCGGCGGCCTTGTCAGCTTTTTTAGGCATTACCGAGCCAGTCATTTTCGGGGTGAACTTAAAATACCGGAAGCCGTTTATCGCTGCGGCCATTGGCGGCGCGCTCGGCGGAGCGTACGTCGTATTTACGAATGTAGTAGCTAATGCCTACGGGTTGACCGGCATCCCGATGATCGCCATCGTTGCGCCGGAAGGGCTCACGAACTTAATGCACTACTTAATCGGTTTTGCCATTGCCGTCGTTTCAGCGTTTGTGGCGACATTCCTTCTAAAGTTCCGTGAAGAAGAAGAGTGAGGGGACAAGCGGATGAAATCCGAACGGGAACAGAAACTTATTGAACAAGCATACGCTGAAGTCGAAAAATATGAGACTCTTGTCAATCGTGACCGGTATCGGCTTCGCTACCATCTCATGCCTCCTGTCGGGTTGATGAACGATCCAAACGGGCTGATCGACTGGCACGGAACGTATCACGTCTTCTACCAATGGATGCCGTTTCGCACCGGCCATGGCGCCAAGTTCTGGGGGCATTATACATCCCCAGACTTGGTTCATTGGCAAGCAGCGCCGATTGCGTTAGCGCCAAGCGAATGGTATGACAAA
Source organism: Geobacillus sp. DSP4a (assembly GCF_013096875.1). NCBI lineage: Bacteria > Bacillati > Bacillota > Bacilli > Caryophanales > Anoxybacillaceae > Geobacillus > Geobacillus sp. DSP4a. Next base: position 21,745 of record NZ_SDLD01000030.1, read on the forward strand.
GATGGTTGCTATTCCGGCAGTGCGATTAGTTGCGATGGAAAACTCGTGCTGTTTTACACTGGCAATGTGAAAGATGAACAAGGAAACCGCCAAACGTACCAATGCATGGCCGTATCGGAAGATGGCATTCATTTTACAAAAAAAGGCGTCGTCATTACACTTCCGGACGGATATACGGCCCATTTCCGCGATCCGAAAGTATGGCGGTATCAGGGCCATTGGTATATGATCCTGGGGGCGCAAAGCGAAAGCGGCGATGGAAAAGCGGTGCTGTTTCGTTCCGCTGATCTTTGTCATTGGGAGCATCTTGGTCCAATTGCTGGCGGCAACATGAACGGGCTTGGTCCGTTTGGCTATATGTGGGAATGCCCAGACTTGTTTCCATTAGATGGGCAAGACGTACTCATCGTCTGCCCGCAAGGATTAAAACCGGACGGCATGCGCTACCAAAACGTCTACCAGTCAGGTTATTTTGTCGGCCGCTTCGACTACGAACGGACCGAATTCCTTCACGGGACGTTTGAGGAGCTTGATCGCGGCTTTGAATTTTACGCCCCGCAAACGATGCTTGACCGGAACGGGCGGCGCATCCTCATCGGCTGGATGGGTGTGCCGGATCAGAATGAAGACCGCCAGCCGACAGTGAGCCACCGCTGGGTGCACGCGCTCACCTTGCCGCGCGAACTTCGCCTCACTGGCGGCAAGCTGAGACAGACGCCAGTGGAAGAGCTGAAACAGTTGCGCAAACAAAAAGTAGCATATCCAAGCGCCACTGTGGTGAATGAGCTGAGGTCATGGCCGGGACTCGAGGGAGATGCGATCGAACTTCGCCTCGACAATATCGAACTGTTCGGAAGCATGATGGAAATTTACTTTCGCCATGCGGCCCGCCTTGTTTACAATAGTGACGAAGGGGTATTGACGCTTGAACGAAAAAGTTTTGTGAATGGGCTGACGGAGAAGCGGCAATGTCGATTGCCACGTCTTCGTTCGCTTCATGTTTTCCTTGATACGTCATCGATCGAACTGTTCGTCAATGATGGCGAAGAGACGTTCACTGCGCGGTTTTTTCCGTATCCGGACGACCAAACGATTTTCTTTGGTGCTCATGGGCATCTTCAGATGGACATCGAGAAATGGGAATTATAAGACGGATTGGCACGAGCAAAGCTGCCGAGAGCAATCGCTTTTCGGCGGCTTGTTTATTACTGTTGTAGTTCCTTTTGTGAGACAATGAGCAATACGGGATTGAATTTACTTCCGTCCCCCTCTATAATGAACAGTAGACGATGTCTTTACATCGATAATGACAGGGGGATACACATGAACCAAACCGCGATTTCCCAGCGCAAGCTGTTAGGCATCGCCGGTCTCGGTTGGCTGTTTGACGCCATGGACGTCGGGATGCTGTCGTTTTTGATGGCGGCCTTGCAAAAAGACTGGAATTTGACGGCCAGCCAAGTCGGCTGGATCGGCAGCGTCAACTCGATCGGCATGGCGGTCGGGGCGCTCGTGTTCGGGCTGCTCGCCGACCGGATCGGGCGGAAAAACGTTTTTATTTTCACATTGTTGCTGTTCTCGATCGGCAGCGGGCTGTCGGCGCTGACAACGACGTTGGCGGCGTTTTTGGCGCTCCGCTTTTTGATCGGCATGGGGCTTGGCGGCGAGCTGCCGGTCGCGTCAACGCTCGTTTCGGAGGCGGTGCCGGCTGCCGACCGCGGCCGGGTTGTCGTGCTGCTTGAAAGCTTTTGGGCTGGCGGTTGGCTGTTGGCGGCGCTCATCTCGTATTTCGTCATACCAGCTTACGGATGGCGGACGGCGTTATGGCTGGCGGCGATTCCAGCGCTGTATGCGATCTATTTGCGCCTCCGCCTCAGCTTTCAGTCTTCGATTCTCTTCCTCTAAACTGCACTCTTTTTTTCGGGGTCTTCCCTTGAATGGAGACTTGGATGTCCCGCGCCGTTCTTCGAGCCCTTTTCGACCATGTTCATGATAACGTTTTACCCAAAGTCTGATCGTTTTCGTGCAGGGAATCCCTATAACTCTTGGCATATCCGCTTATATCCCCATCCTTCTTCGATGTACATCTGGACAGCCCTCCATTTAAACTCCACGGAATAGGTGGTCTTCCCTTTCGGTGTTTGCTTGGTCTCGAACATAAACAAATCCCTCCAGTGTTTTTCATGACAGTATGGGCATTTTCCCAACTGTCTACACTAGAGGGATAATATCAAGCGAGAAGGGCTCCTTTTTCATCCCGACAACTTCTCCAGCCTCGCGCACAACTCATGCTGCCACTCAACGTCGCCGGTCATGCTGGCCAGTAGCGACAGGTTTTTGAGTTTCGCGATCTCCATACTCTCTTGACATTGACAGAATCGTTTGGTGAAGATTTGGATGTTTTGAAGAAAAATAAACCCGCCTCGACATGGGCGGGTTTTTTCTGTCAATCCAAATACTTCTCGCATAACGATACGAACTTTCCATCTGACTTTAGCCCTTCCAAAATGCTTCTCAACATTGCACTTCTTTTGGGAAGCTGCTTCTCGAACTCTGCCACAAATGTGTCCTTGTCCCACTGTGATTTGCCAGCGTGATAAAACAGCTTTTCCAGGCGTTCCAACTCGTCGGCAGTAAAGCCAGTGGCTAAGGCCAGAATCGCAAAGCTTTTGTGCTCCTTGTTCACCATATCTAAGAGTAACGTAATTGCGTCGGTGGCTAGACTCAATTTTGCTTCAAGATCCTTGATTCTTTCCTCGTTCATAGCACCCTCCTTGTACTATAGTAATACCCAGTCTACGAATTTTGAAATGACCCAACCAACCTGTCTCGCTGTACTCAGTGGTACTCCCAGATCATATAACGCCCCGCTAACTTGATCTTGAATGATTTGGATAGAAAGGTCTTTCCAAGAAGCTATGGTCCGCAAGGTATCAGCAATATTATCGGCATATTCCCTGATAGTATCTGCTACCTTTTTACTGCCGTAGTCCTCAACAAAGTCGAGCAATTTTTTAATGGCTTGCGATTCCAGCATGTCTGCTAACGTCAATACCGCTTTCTTGAGAGCTGCAGTTTTGATACCCTGTGTTTCTACCTTTGGCGACACTGTGTTGACCTTCGCCACAGAAGGGGTGAGTTGTGACACCGTGTTTGTCTCTGCGGCAAAAACAGAAGTAGGTACTGCTACCGCCAAAACAGACAGAGCTAAAACAGGAGATAAAATTCTTTTGAACAACTTCATAGACAGCTTCATAAATTCCCCCTCCCTTTTATCGGTTTATTTATTTCAATGAATACTATAAAAGGTTAAAAAAGTAAAAGTATGTCGCAATTTGTCGTTCACAAAAAGTTCATATAACCCATATTAGTACTCACATTTCGCACCCTAACAGGGTTGAAAGAAAGGATTTTTTATTTCGTTTTTTAGAATAACTTTCCGACCAACACAACGAGTGATGGAAATCCTTTTTTTACCATATCTGGTCGTTCCGTATCACGTTACACGTAAATGCTCTCATCCATGCCCAATCCCTGCAGAATCCTTCGCTGATCCGGGGTGAGGGAGCGATCCAGTGAGCGTTGGATGCGTCCATCCGGCAGCTTGAACAGGACGACGTTCACGTATGGAAACAGCTGAAAAATCGCCTGTCCCGTCGGACGGGTCAGCTTGCGGCCTCCAGGACCCTTCAACGGGTGTTCGGGAGTCATGAACGGACGCACCCGGCGCTGAAAGACGCGGTAAATGCCGGCCTCATACAGACGATCGAGATGACGGGTCAACGCATCGTCATTCAACTGGGAAGGATGGAGCCCGGAACGGATGAGTTTCTCCAGGTCGATCGTGTGCCCCCATTGTTCCAAGTGAACGAGGGCTTGCCGGCCGTCAAACACATTGTAGAGAATGGCTTGAACGGCATCGTTGACTCGAGTCTGGCACTGCGGATCGACGGGAACGAGATGGTCAATCGATTGGGGGAAACCCAGTTTTTTGAATAGAGCACTTATGATATTCAAATAAGAATTGCGATAGACCGATTCGACTTGCACATCCATGAGAGAAAAACTCCTTCACTTTCCTTGTGTGTCAAGGATTCATTCGACATCGGAACGAAAAAATCCTCCCGATTTTCGTCGGAAGGGTGCGAAATGTGAGGTCGAAATCAACATCATGAACGAGGGAACGAAGAAAGGATTTGATGCTTTGCCAAAAGGTTGTACTGGCGCCTATCATGAAAAGCATGGCAGCTGATTTTAGCCGAACTTTTTGTTCCAACCATGGAACGATGGCTGGATCGCGATGTTGGTGTTTGATCCTGTTATTCAAGGCTTCGAGCTGATTTTTCGCAAAAATTATCAACCGTATAGTGCACAGGCCAATGATTTTCTTTTATAATAAATATGTCTTTACATTGATAATGACAGGAGGATACACATGAACCAAACCGCGATTTCCCAGCGCAAGCTGTTAGGCATCGCCGGTCTCGGTTGGCTGTTTGACGCCATGGACGTCGGGATGCTGTCGTTTTTGATGGCCGCCTTGCAAAAAGACTGGAATTTGACGGCCAGCCAAGTCGGCTGGATCGGCAGCGTCAACTCGATCGGCATGGCGGTCGGGGCGCTCGTGTTCGGATTGCTTGCGGACCGGATCGGGCGGAAAAACGTTTTTATTTTCACATTGTTGCTGTTCTCGCTTGGCAGTGGGCTGTCGGCGCTGACGACGACGTTGGCGGCGTTTTTGGCGCTTCGCTTTTTGATCGGCATGGGGCTTGGCGGCGAGCTGCCGGTTGCGTCAACGCTCGTCTCAGAAGCGGTGCCAGCTAAGGATCGCGGCCGGGCTGTCGTGCTGCTTGAAAGCTTTTGGGCCGGCGGCTGGCTGCTGGCGGCGCTCATTTCCTATTTTGTCATTCCGGCTTACGGCTGGCGGACGGCGTTATGGCTGGCGGCGATCCCGGCGCTGTATGCGATCTATTTGCGCCTCCGCCTGCCCGATTCGCCGCGGTTTGCGGCCGCGCAAAAAGAGGAGACGGTGTGGAGCAATATCGTCAAAGTATGGTCCGCTCCCCATCGGAAAGAGACGGTTATGCTTTGGTTGCTTTGGTTTTGCGTCGTCTTTTCGTATTACGGCATGTTTTTATGGCTGCCGAGCGTCATGGTCATAAAAGGGTTCAGCTTGATTAAAAGTTTTGAGTACGTGCTTATCATGACGCTAGCGCAGCTGCCGGGTTATTTCAGCGCCGCATGGCTGATCGAGCGGGCGGGGCGGAAATTTGTCTTGGTCACGTACTTGCTTGGCACAGCATTGAGCGCTTACTTTTTCGGCACGGCCGAGTCGCTCGTTGGGCTGATGGCATCCGGCATTTTCTTGTCGTTTTTCAACCTCGGCGCCTGGGGAGCGCTGTATGCGTATACGCCGGAGCAGTATCCGACATCGATTCGTGCGACCGGCGCCGGCATGGCGGCGGCGTTTGGCCGCATCGGCGGCATTTTTGGCCCACTGTTGGTCGGCTCGCTTGTCGCCCAAGGGGTGTCGGTGACGGCCATTTTCACGCTGTTTTGTCTATCGGTCCTTGTCGCCGTTTTGGCGGTCGCGGTGTTGGGCAGCGAGACGAAGCAGCAGGAGCTTGCATGAGGAAAATCGTTGTAAGGGACATTCTCTAAGACAGATCTCTCATGAGAGTTGCGGGCTTTGGTTCGTGGCGCTCGTTAGGGGAGGCACGCCGAAATTGACAAACAAACGGCAGGGGCGGTACCTTAAGGGTAAGCCCCTTTTTTGATTGGCCAAGCTTTTGGTGGGTGTGCGCATCGACGCCCGCGGACGCCAAGGGGGAAAGCCAGTGCGAGAGGCGGTGAATCAATCTTGCGTCCGTCCGTGTCTGTCGTTATTCCGACGTACAATCGCCCGTATCCGCTTGCCGAGCTGCTCGAGTCGTTAAGCCGGCAGACGTACAAGCCGTTTGAGGTCATTATCGTCAACGACGGGGGTGTCCCGGTTCATGATGTCGTCGCCTTGTACCCGGAGCTTGACATCCGTCTCATCGACCGCCGCGACAACGAAGGACATGTCGCGGCCCGCAACGCAGGCGTCCAAGCGGCGCGCGGCGAATTCATCATGCTTTGCGACGACGACGACTTAGTGTTGCCATGCCATCTCAAGCGGATGGTCGCAGCGCTCGAGCATGCGGACTTCGCCTATGCCGATGCGGAAATTGTCCAGTATCGGGTGGAAAACGATCAGCGCGTCCCATCCGCCCGTTTTTTATTTGCCTATGAGTATGATTTGGAAGCGATGCGGACGTTTTCGACGTACGTCCCGTCTGGAAGCGTGTATCGAAAATCGCTCCATGACGAGATCGGCTGCTTTGACACGACTGTCCACCATTATTGGGACTGGGACTTCTTTTTGCGGGCCGCCTCTGTATGCCGCGTCACCCGTGTTGCGGCGGCGACCGTGTTGTACGCGTTCAGCCCGGACGGCGACAACGTGTCGCGACATATGAACGACAAGCGGCGCCAATATTTGCGGCGGCTGTGTGAGAAGCATGGGCTTGGGGACTTGCCGATGAAAAATTTTTGGCTCTTGCTTGACGAGCCGGAAGTCGCGAAGCGCCGGGCGAAAAGCGAAGTCCTCTGGGACGGGAAGCCCGTCGTGTCGCGGTTTTGGGCGCAAAAAAATGCGAGCGACCATTGACATAGGTCTTTCTGGTTTGCTATGATAGTGGACAAAATCATATATGGATCGCGATGACGGATCAATAGTAGTTAACCCTCTCTTCCGAAGCGAGCCGGGGGCGGTGGGAGCCCGGTGAAGACGGTTAATGAAACGGCAGTCCGGAGCGAATATGACGAAAGTGGGTGCGCGTTTGGCGCATCAACTAGGGTGGAACCGCGGGAGCTACGCTCTCGTCCCTAGGCACAAGGCCTAGGGGCGAGGGCGTTTTTCATGGTAACAAATGATGAATGGAGGAGGATGAACAGATGGCTGTGACAATGGAAGAAATCGTTGCCCACGCCAAGCATCGTGGCTTCGTGTTTCCGGGGTCGGAAATTTACGGCGGGCTGGCGAACACGTGGGATTACGGCCCGCTTGGCGTTGAGCTGAAAAACAACATCAAACGGGCGTGGTGGAAAAAATTCGTTCAAGAGTCGCCGTACAACGTCGGGCTTGACGCCGCCATTTTAATGAACCCGAGAACGTGGGAAGCGTCCGGTCACTTAGGCAACTTCAACGATCCGATGGTCGACTGCAAACAGTGCAAAGCGCGCCACCGCGCCGACAAGCTGATTGAGAAGGCGCTCGAGGAAAAAGGGATCGAGATGATCGTTGACGGGTTGCCGCTGGCCAAAATGGATGAACTCATCAAGGAGTACGACATCGCCTGCCCGGAATGCGGCAGCCGCGATTTCACGAACGTGCGCCAGTTCAACTTAATGTTTAAAACGTACCAAGGCGTCACCGAGTCGAGCGCCAACGAAATTTATTTGCGTCCAGAGACAGCGCAAGGCATTTTCGTCAACTTCAAAAACGTCCAGCGCACGATGCGCAAAAAATTGCCGTTTGGCATCGCGCAAATCGGCAAAAGCTTCCGCAACGAGATTACGCCGGGCAACTTCACGTTCCGCACGCGCGAATTCGAACAGATGGAGCTCGAGTTTTTCTGCAAGCCCGGTGAGGAGCTGCAATGGTTTGACTATTGGAAACAGTTTTGCAAGGACTGGCTGCTGTCGCTCGGCATGAAGGAGGATAACATCCGCCTGCGCGACCATGCGAAAGAAGAGTTGTCCCACTACAGCAACGCCACGACGGACATCGAGTACCATTTCCCGTTCGGCTGGGGCGAGCTGTGGGGCATCGCGTCGCGCACGGATTACGATTTGAAGCGGCATATGGAATACTCGGGCGAGGACTTCCATTATCTCGACCAAGAAACGAACGAGCGCTACATCCCGTACTGCATTGAGCCGTCGCTTGGCGCTGACCGCGTCACGCTGGCGTTTATGATCGACGCCTATGACGAAGAAGAGCTGGAAGACGGCACGACGAGAACGGTGATGCACTTGCATCCGGCGCTTGCGCCGTACAAAGCGGCTGTCTTGCCGCTGTCGAAAAAGCTCGCGGACGGGGCGCACCGCATTTATGAAGAGCTGGCGAAACATTTCATGGTCGACTATGACGAAACCGGCTCGATCGGCAAGCGGTACCGCCGCCAAGATGAAATCGGCACGCCGTTTTGCATCACATACGATTTCGAGTCTGAACAAGACGGCCAAGTGACCGTGCGCGACCGCGACACGATGGAACAAGTGCGGCTGCCGATTGGAGAGCTCAAAGCCTTTTTAGAGGAAAAAATCGCTTTTTGATGACGGGAACGCCGGGGCAGCGACGAAACCCCGGCGTTTTTTTAACAACCCATACGCCGCAAGTCCCCCGCCTCTAAGCGAAGCGTAGGCGGGGGATACGCGGCGTCCTTTTTTTTACTTTTGATCAAAAAAGTAAAAAAATAGGAGAATCGATGAAAAAAGAATATATATAAGTTGCAATAAAGATTTTCCGATTGTTCGATTCTGTTTTCCTTCATAACAAGTCATTTTGATAGAATGCAGCGGGCGCTCTACTGGATGTAAAACAAAGTTTCAACTTATATAGATTTTCGATTATTCATATTTTATATTATAAGTAAGGAGGTGAAAGGATGTATCGAACTATAACCGCGCGAAGCAATATATTTTATCGAAAAGCGAAGCGCAATTAAAAGACTGCTTGCATAAAACGACCAAACAATTGGTCGATTGGTGTTTGGAACAAAACGTCAAACATTTCATGATAGGCGATGTCGAAGGCGTCCAGCGCAACAAAAAGAAAAAGCGATCCAAATTGGTGAACCAAAAATTATCGAACTGGTGTTTTGGCAAACTCTACGACTATTTGAAATACAAACTAGAAGCTAAAGGCATCACTTTTGAAAAAGTGGATGAATCGTATACCACGCAAACATGTCCTGTTTGCGGGAAGAAGAAAAAACCTTCTTCTAGAAATTTTATTTGTGCTTGTGGTTATTCTCAGCATCGGGATGTCCATTCGGCATGCAATATTCTTACAAAACACTTATATGGAGAATTCCGACCGATGAAAATAACGAACCACAAGTATCTACGGATCGCGTAAGCGAGAAGTAGTAGATGGTGAGTTCCCACCCTTCATGCTTTGGCATGATGTTGCTTGCTATTTCTTTCTGTTGTGTTTCCGTGCTTGGTCACGAGATACACGGGAAACCCGGTGTATCGTGAAACACCCGGAAAGAAAAAGGCAAGAAACCCCCACTTCAACGCCTACAGGCATAAGTGGGGGAGGTTCATCGGGAGGCCGAGTATTGCGCGGGAAATGGTTGCAAACTTGGCTTGGGAGCCTCTTCATCCGGAGAGGCTCCTTTTTTATTGGACAAACCAAACGGCCGTGACGTTCATATACGCTGGCGGGGAGCCGTATGGTATAATAAGCCATATAGAATGAAGAGTGGAGGTTCCTCGTTGGTGAAGGAATACGAACGATATCGCCTGGTGCGTCTGCACAGCGCGATGGCCGTGCTGGCGGCCGGAATGTTTGGCTTGCTTCTGTTTGTGGCCGGCCGGTTGCCTGTTTCGCCTGGATTCTATCATTCTATTCATCTTGCCTTAGGGCTCGCCGTGATGGTCGTTTGCTGGCTTGTCGCCGTGCAAGGATGGTCTGTGTTTCCGCATACGTTGTCAATGGAGCGGCTGATGATGGGGGCGCTGTTTTTCTCCTCAGGCTTGTTGTTTTCGCTGCATGTTGTCTTGTCTTTTGCATCTGATGGTGTGGAAGCGTCCCCTTTCTCGCTCTCGGCCCGATTGACGCTTGCCTGGGGGCTTCTTTTTCTGTTTTCGCGCCGCGATGAGGTGATGGAGCGGAGGAGCGGGCAACGGTGGCAAGCGTTTTTCGCCGCTTTTGCTTATGCGGCGGTCGTTGGGCTATTCATCCATTGGGTAGCGCCGCTTTGGCCGGGAGACGGGACAAGCCGCTGGCCGCTCTGGTGGAAGGCCGGCGAAGGGATTGCCAGTTTGCTCGATGCGGGCGCCGCTTTGCTTGTATGGCGTCGTTGGCGGCAAGGGAGTTCCCGATCCTTCCTGTACTGGCTGCTGGCGTTATGGTGGTTTGCCCTCGGCCAATGGCTGCTTATGCTTGGCGGCGGCCATGCGCTATGGGGGCAGCTGTATGAAATGGCCGGATTTTTGTATGTCGTGCGTGCAATGTACGTCGAGACGGTCGAAAAACCGTACGTGGAGCTGAAACAGCACAAACAGCAGCTGGAAATGATGGCGAACGCCCTTGGCGAGGGATTGATGATGTTAAACCGCGACGGCCGGATCGTATGGATGAACCCGGAAGCGGGCCGTTTGCTTGGCCTTGATCCGGAGGAAGCGAAAGGGAAGCCGCTGTTTTCCTTTGTCTCGCTCGCCGGGCCGGATGGGTCCGCGTGGGACTGGAAGCGGCTGCGCCGTGTTGTCAAACAGCTGAAAAGCGGCGAGGTGATTCGCGTCGAGGAGGAGCCGTTTCGCCGCCATGACGGCGTGTGCCTGCCGGTCGGCTACACGCTGGCGCCGGTGATGGAAAACGGTGCGCTGACAGGGCTTGTCGCCGTTTTGCGCGACATGACGGAGAAAAAAGAGAAAGAGCGGCTTGAGCGTGAACGCGAACAACTCGACTTTGAACTGTCGCTTGCCGCGAATATGCAACGGGCGCTTTTGCAGACATCGTCGAAGGCGGATTTGCCTTCGTACGTCGACATCAGCGTCCTCAGCGTCCCTGCCCGAGTGTTGAGCGGCGATTTTTATCACTTTGCTGTCCATCAAACATCGGTGTCCGTCGGCATTGCCGATGTATCGGGAAAAGGCATTCCAGCGGCGATGCTCATGACGCTGATGAAATTTATTCTGGACCGGACCGTTCATTACGGAACGCAGCCGCACGTGTATCTTGACCTGCTGAACCGATTCGCCTACGACTACACCGAGCCGTCGATGTTTGTCACGATGTTTGTCGGCAATTACAACGAAAAGACGCATACGTTCTCGTACGCGTGCGCTGGGCACGAACCGGCGCTTTGGTACCGGGCGAAAACGAAACAATGCGTGCCGCTTCACGCGAAAGGGTGCGCGCTCGGGTTGTTTCCGCAATTTTCGTTTGAGACGAAGTCGGTAGTGCTCGAGCCGGGTGATTTTGTGCTGCTGTACACCGATGGGGTGACCGAAAAACGCGGCGAAGAGGCGGACGATGATTTTTCCGTCCTCGCCTCGATGGTTGCCCGCGTCAATTTGGACCAGCCGGCAGCGCAAATCGTCCGCGATTTGTACGAGCATATCAAGGCGTACCACCAATACGAACAAAAAGACGACCAGACGTTGTTGTTGCTCCGCCGCCGCTGATGCCGCCCTAGCCGGCCGGCGGCGGCGTTTTTGGCTGTTACGACGGGTAGGCAGCGGCCAGCTGCCGTTTCAGCTTTTCGATCGCCCGCTTTTGAATGCGGCTGATCGTCATTTGCGAGACGCCAAGCCGTTCAGCGAGCGACCGTTGCGTCTCGCCGCGGCGGAAGACGGCGTCGATGACGATTTGTTCTTGCTCGCTCAGTTTGCCGATCGCCTGCTCTAAATCCATTCGCTCGATCAGCGACTCGATTTCGTTCGCTTCATCCGCGACGAATTCACCGATCGTCGTCGCATCCTTTTCCCCGTCTTGCACCGGGGCGTCGAGCGAAATCGCCTGGTAATGGTCGCGGCCGGCTAAAATCTCGATCGTCTCTTCCACCGATAAGCCTAAATGGGCGGCAATTTCATCTATGTTCGGCGACCGCTCGAGCTTGACGGTCAGTTCGTCGATGGCTTGCTGCACTTTGCTTCCTTTCTCTTTCACCCGGCGCGGCACTTGGATATACCACGCTTTGTCGCGCAAATAGTTTTTCATATAGCCGATCAAGCTTTTCATCGCATACGATTCAAAGTTTGTTCCTTGGTTCGGGTCGTAATGGTCAAGAAGGCGCAAAAACGACAGCCGGCCGACTTGAAACAAGTCTTCGTAAAAATCAGGGCGGCTGCGCGCCATTTTTTTCGCTGCGGCCGCAATGAGCGGCTCAAAACGCACGAGCAACGCTGTCGCCGCTTCTTCCGTCTTCGTTTGTTGATAGGCGGAAATAAGGGCGTCAAGCTTGCTCTTGGACAGAGGAGGGGGATATACAGTCATGGGCATGCTCTCCTTCGCCGTGAAGGCGGAATTTCGTTAGGCGGACTTCCGTTCCGCCTTTGGTCGTGACGCGGACGTCATCCATGAGCGCTTCCATTAAAAAGAGGCCGAGGCCGCCGACTTTCACATCTTGGAGTGGCTTGCCGGACAGCGACGCCGCCTGTTTGGTCGCCCGTTTGTAGTCAAACCCTTTTCCCTCATCTTTAATGACGATGGAAAGCGCATCGGCGCTCATCTCAAAACGGAGGTGAATATCGCCGCTTCTTCCGTTGTAGGCGTGAAGCACGACGTTGTTGCACGCTTCGGAGACGGCGACTTTCATATCTTCGATTTCTTCATAGGAAAATCCCATTTTGGCAGCCAGCCCGTATAACGTCAAACGCACGATGTCAAGAAACTGTGCATCGGCTGGAATCGACAGCTGTACGATCGTTTCGTGCTCTTTCATGATTGGCCTCCGATCCTTTCTGACGCATCGTTCATTTCGGAAAAAAAGTAGGATACTCCAGTTAAATCGAACAGACGCCGCACTTTCGACGGCACGTTTTCAATGGCAAACGGCGCCCCGAGTTGATGCCGCGTTTTTAACAGCGCTACAAACATGCCGATCCCGGTGCTGTCAATATACGTTAAATCTTCGAGACGAAGAACGAGCGGTTTGGACGCATCGCCGGCGAGCGGTTCGACGGTGCGTTGAAATTGCTCGGCTGCCGCCAGGTCCAGTTCGCCTTTTATGTATACAACGTGCCGATCCGGCTGTTCGTCATGAACAAGACGGAATTGTTTCTGATCCATTTCTTTCACCCCACTGTGCGTTTGATGGATATCCCGGTGTTGCGTTGGCGCCGACGGCTTAGCTTGTCCGGCCTTTGGCGTTTACGCTTTCTATACCCATATTTTATACTTGTTGAAACAGGGAATGTCGAATGAAAAGGGGACATGATGATGGAAAGATGGAAACAATGGGCGAAGAGAATAAAAAAGGAGATTTTTGTCCTCTATTCCGCCTGCCGCGACCGGCGTGTTCCGGTTTGGCTGCGGCAGGGGATTGGCGCATTTCCTGTTGGGGAAACAGGTTTCGCTATGGTTGCCTCAATCTGAACATTCACTTCGCTTTGACGCTGGTGTCTTTTGGGCTACAATGATAAAAGGGAAAAAGCCGATGGCAAAGGAGTTGCTCGCAATGCCGATTCTCAAAAACGACTGGGCTCCGCTGCTTGAAGAGGAGTTTCAAAAGCCGTACTACTTAAAGCTGCGCGAGTTTTTAAAAGAGGAGTACCGGACGCGGACGATCTATCCCGATATGCACGATATTTTCAACGCCCTTCATTATACACCGTATGCAAACGTCAAAGTCGTGCTGCTCGGGCAAGATCCGTACCACGGCCCGGGACAGGCGCACGGGCTTAGTTTTTCCGTCAAGCCGGGCGTGCCGGTGCCGCCGTCCTTAGCGAACATTTTTAAAGAGCTGCATGACGACCTCGGCTGCTATATACCAGATAACGGCTATCTCGTCAAATGGGCCGAGCAAGGGGTGCTGTTGTTAAACACGGTGCTGACGGTCCGCCGCGGCCAGGCGAACTCCCATCGCGGCAAAGGGTGGGAATATTTCACCGACCGCGTCATTGAGCTCGTCAACGAAAAAGACGATCCGGTCGTCTTTTTGCTTTGGGGCCGGAACGCGCAAGAGAAAAAAGAACGGATTACGAATCCGCGCCATCTGATTATTGAAGCGCCGCACCCGAGCCCGTTTTCCGCCGCGCGCGGCTTTTTCGGCCATCGCCCGTTTTCGCGGACGAACGCGTTTTTAACCAAGCACGGACGCGAACCGATCGATTGGCAAATCGAGAACATCGGCGCCCGCGCTGAATGAAGAAAGGGGGAAGACATCATGACGATCTCTTTGGCGGCGGTTGTCGCCAAAATGGAAGACGAATTGCGCAAGGCAAAGGCGGCCCATGACCCGCAGCGGATGCGTGAACATGTCGCTGCCATTCGCGTTTTATGCGATTTGATGCTGGAAACGACAGGCCAGCCGCAGCCGTCCGTTCCGTCTGTCTCGACAGAGTCGCTTGCCGTCGGCGGGCCGATTTCGGTTGCTGGCGGGCTTTCGCTTGGGGGTGTTTCTGTCGGAGGACGTTCTCCCGACATTGACGATGAGGCGAACGGGGAGTCGTTGTTGGATTTTTGAGGGGGCAACGAAACACCGTGGAAAACGGTCTTCTCCACGGGGAATGTTGATCAACAGAACTCCGTTGAATCGCTTTCCTTTGTTTGCGCCAAAAAACAAGAAGCGGTTCACCGGCTTGGATGCGGGTCTTGCCGGTGGCGCTCCCGATTGACCGGTTCTGTCGAGTGAAGTGGCTGACATTCATTAGTAATTTGTTGTCAGGGAACATTCCCACCCATTATATTAATGAATGAGGGAAAACAATCTTTCATTAGAAAGGCGGAACAGCTATGAAAACATTCGTCCTTCTCGGCGCGCTCAATGCGTTTTTAGCCGTCGCATTGGGAGCGTTTGGCGCGCACGGGCTGGAAGGGAAGATTCCGGATCGTTATTTGGAGATTTGGAAAACGGCGGTCCAATATCAGATGTTCCACGCATTAGGGCTGCTTGTTGTCGGATTGCTCGCTGGCAAGGCGCCAAATGTCGGGCTGATCGGTGCGGCGGGCTGGGTGATGTTCGCCGGCATCGTGTTGTTTTCCGGGAGCTTGTACGTATTAAGTGTAACGCAGATTAAGCCGCTTGGCGCGATCACTCCGTTTGGCGGCGTCGCTTTTTTGGTCGCCTGGGTGATGATCGGCTATGCGGCGTTGAAATGGCTGTAAGCGAAGCGCGGGCAAGGTGTACCCCGAACAGGAAATCACGCGCCGTCCCAATCATAGAAGGCACCTTTTTTGTTTCGTTTGCCACCATGATAGACAACTGGGCGTCAGCAACTTGTGATGGACGTCGCATCGGATGAAAAAAAGCAGGCTACCCTGGGGCAGCCTGCTCATCGAACATCGGTTTTGCGCTTGCACTCAGCGCGGCGAATAGGAGGCGAGCGGCGTGGCGGAGGCACCGGCAAACGGATATTCGTAGGCGATTTCTCCTTCAAACGTGACGTAATCGAGGTAAATCATCGGGATCAAATAGCGTGTGCCTGTTTGTGGGTCGCTTAAAATGACATGGTCACGTCCAGCCGCTTCAATGACGCCGCGAAACACCTTGGCATTCCACTCACGGTTGTTTTCAAACGTCGCATAGATAGTGGCGACTTTTCCTTTGTTTAACCGTAAAATGTTTTCAATGTACGATTCTTCAATCGGCAGCATCCCTGGAATCGATGGGCCGGTGGTGGTCGGCATCGGTGTCGGGGCCGTAAACGTCGGCGCCTGCAAACCGAACGTCGGAGCGGCGGCTGTCGCCGGTGTCATCGTTGGAGCGGCAGCCGCTTGCGGATGGTAATAATACGGGTATGCCGCCGGATAGTACGGCTGCGGATACGGATAGCCGTATGGATAGGATGCATACGGTTGTTGCCGTTCTTGACCGAACGGCGAATAATAAAATGATTGTTGCTCCTCATCAAGTGGATAAAATTGATTTTCTGGATTGTTCGGCATAAAGAACCCTCCTCAATATTAAGAATAGACACGTGGGCAGTCGGATGGAGTCGGTGCAAAAAAGCAATGCGATTTGTAGCGGCCGACGTTCCACTGGCCAAACCATTGCGGTGGGCACGGTTGACCTTCAGGTGGTTTAAAAAACCAAAGGGCGTTTGTCGCTGGGTGGTAGCGCCAACCGCGGAGCACTTGGCGGGCTAGGCCGATATCCACTTCGCGCGCCCGTTGGTAAAAGTACCCTTTTTGTACCGCCTCAAAGCCGCCCGGGCTTTGAAACACCATTTGCCGGATAGAGCGGATGCCGCGGAAGTCAAGGCAGTCGGCGATGACGCGGTTGACGCCGACGTTGCCGACCATGAGCATCCCAAGCCGCCCGTCTCCTTCCGCTTCGGCTCGCATGAGCCGAGCCAACAACTTCACTTCCTCTTCTGTGTGGGCTACAATGGAGGGAGCGATCTGACCCATATCGTCACCTCAGTCGTTGTGAATTTCGACAGTAATAGGCTATTGATGGAACAGGAAAATGGTGACAGACAGACAGGCGATTTCTCGGAGGAATTTCTGATTTATATGTATGGGGCAGTTGGGCTGGATATGACAGAAACAGGGGAGGTTGACCAAAAAGAGAAACCCGTTGCGCAAGAAAGACCCGTAACATGATGTGCAAAGGGATGACGGCGGAAGAAATCGCTCGTTTGGCTGACCTTTCAGGGGGAGGAGCTCGCCGGTTGCTTGAAGAACAGGAAAATAAGTGAAGGGGCCCTGCCGCGTTTGGGCCCCTCTTTTTTATACATGGAAGAACGAAGGGACTTTTTCCACCGACAAGCGAGTGCCGACGAAAAATGAACCAAACTCGCCAAAGCGGGCGCTCACTTCATCAAAGCGCATTTCATAGACGAGCTTTTTGAACTGGAGTGCATCATCTGAAAACAAGGTGACGCCCCATTCAAAATCATCCAAGCCGACGGAGCCGGTGATGATTTGCGTCACTTTGCCGGCGTATTTTCGGCCGGTCATGCCGTGGGCGCGCATGAGTTCGCGCCGCTGTTCCATCGACAACATGTACCAGTTGTCGTTGCCTTGGCGCCGCTTGTCCATCGGATAGAAGCAAATGTAGTTCGTTTTCGGCAAAATTGGATACAAACGGCGGCGCACCTCTGGAATTTGGTACGGATCTTCGCTGCCGGACGCCAAGTAGTTGCTCAACTCCACGACTGAAACGTACGAATACGCAGGTAATAAATAGTCGGCGAGTTTCGTTTTGTTAAGCGCTGTTTCGATTTCATGCAGCTCATCCAGCGTCGGCCGCAAAATCATGAACAAAATATCGGCTTTTTGCCCGACGATCGTGTAGACGGCATGGCTTCCTTGCTTCTCGCTTTCCGTCGTCTCCCATTGGTCGACAAGCGCTAAAAACTCACTGATCGCTGCCTCGCGCTCTTCGTTTGGAAGTGTTTTCCACGCGCTCCAGTCGATCGTGCGGAAATCGTGCAAACAATACCAACCGTCCAACGTTTGGGCCGCTTCGCTCATCATCGTCACTCCTTTATTCAATCAATTGTACAGTACCACTATATCATAGTTTGGCCAAAAAAGCGGGTGTCCGTGCATAAAGCAAAAGATACTGAATTGTTCCAAAAGGTGAATTATTGATTGGAAGGGCTTACGATCGTTGCGTTTTCGTATCGAAGCGGTATGCTTAATGTAGAGAAAGGCTGATGCCTGGAGACAGGCGGGCCAACCGTGAAGGAGGCATGAATCGTGACAACCGATTTATTTACGGCATTAAAAGCGAAAGTAACCGATACGGGTCGAAAAATCGTGTTTCCGGAGGGAACCGATGACCGCATCTTAACGGCGGCGAGCCGTTTGGCGACGGAGCAAGTGCTTCAGCCGATCGTCCTTGGCGATGAGCAAGCGATAAGGGTGAAAGCAGCTGCGCTTGGCTTGCCGCTTGAAGGGGTGGAGATTGTCAACCCGCGCCGCTACGGCGGGTTTGATGAGCTAGTTTCGGCGTTTGTGGAGCGGCGCAAAGGGAAAGTGACAGAAGAAACGGCGCGCGAGTTGCTTTTCGATGAAAACTATTTCGGTACGATGCTCGTTTATACGGGAGCGGCCGACGGCCTCGTCAGCGGGGCGGCACATTCGACGGCGGATACGGTCCGACCAGCCTTGCAAATCATTAAAACGAAGCCAGGCGTTGGCAAAACGTCCGGCGTGTTCATCATGGTGCGCGGCGACGAAAAATATGTGTTTGCCGATTGCGCCATCAACATTGCTCCTAACAGTCAAGATTTGGCTGAAATCGCGGTCGAGAGCGCCCGGACGGCCAAAATGTTCGGCCTTACGCCGCGCGTAGCGCTGTTAAGTTTTTCCACGAAAGGGTCGGCCTCGTCGCCGGAGACGGAAAAAGTCGTTGAGGCGGTGCGGTTGGCGAAAGAAATGGCGCCGGATCTGATCCTTGACGGTGAGTTTCAATTTGACGCCGCGTTTGTGCCAGAGGTGGCGAAAAAGAAAGCGCCGGACTCGGTCATTCAAGGGGACGCAAATGTCTTTATTTTCCCGAGCCTTGAGGCGGGCAACATCGGTTACAAAATCGCCCAGCGCCTTGGCGGCTTTGAAGCGGTCGGCCCGATTTTGCAAGGGCTGAACAAGCCGGTGAACGACCTATCGCGCGGATGCAGCGCCGAAGACGTCTACAAGCTCGCGCTCATCACCGCGGCGCAGTCGCTTGGGGAGTAAAGAGGCGGCGAACTGAGCAAGAGGAGTCGGAACCGGTTCGTTTTGCCAAAGAATGGGCGATCTCTTGTTTCAGGCATGGATTCGTGTCAAAGAAGGCGGCTGGTTGCTGTTTAGCCGCTTTCTTTTTTAACGGATTTCCGAAAGAAGTCTTCCATCTCAAGGAACGCGAAGGGTGTAACCCAGTGAGTAGGTGGGAGATGAATGTCGGTTGGCGTTAGCCAACGAATAGGATAGAATATGGCTAGAACGGACACCTTCGGAACGAAGGGAAGCGTAAAGGGTTCTGGTGTGTGGCTTACCGTTCGGCGAACACGCACAAGTCGCTTGAAGCCTCCACCTCTAAGCGAAGCGTAGGTGGCGGGTAGTTCACTGGCCGTAATCGTTCCAATTTGATGTGGTATAATGAGAGCGGAACGTTCAACGTAAGGGGTTGCTCGCGATGAGCCATGAACTGTTGCGGCAGCCGAGGTGGCGGGTGATCGACCAGTCGCACTTCGGGCCGCTGTTTGATGCGAAACAATCGTTTGCGATCGATGATACGCTCTGCACCGCGGTTGGCGCGGGACAGTCGGATGCGGTCGTCCGCACGTGGGTGCATGAGAATACCGTCGTCTTAGGCGCCGCTGATACGAAGCTTCCGTACATCGATGAGGCCATTTCGTTTTTGCGCCAGGAAGGGTATCGCGTCGTCGTCCGTAATTCCGGCGGGTTGGCCGTTGTCCTTGACAGCGGGGTGTTGAATATTTCGCTCATTTTTCCGGAAACGAAAAACACGATTGCCATCGAGCAAGGGTATGAGGCGATGTATGCGCTCATGGCCGCCATGCTTGCCTCATACGGCGCCCGTGTTGAGGCGGGGGAAATCGTCGGTTCGTATTGCCCGGGGAGCTATGACTTGAGCATTGGCGGCAAAAAGTTTGCCGGCATTTCGCAACGGCGCGTGCGCGGCGGCGTTGCCGTGCAAATCTACCTTTGCGTCAACGGGAGCGGAGCCGCGCGGGCTGAGCTTATTCGCCGTTTTTATGAGCTCGGCCGCCAAGGAGAGAAAACGAAATTCGCCTACCCCGATGTTGTCCCAACTGTCATGGCGTCGCTGTCTGAGCTTCTCGGCTGCGAGTTGTCGATCGATGAGCTGCTTGTCGCCCTTTGGCGCACGCTGCAGTCGTTTGGCGGCGAGCTATATTCGTCTGCCCTCGAGAACGGCGAATGGAATTGGTATGAGCAGTATTGGGCGCGCATCGTCGAGCGGAATGAAACGGCGCTCAAGGGCGAGCTCCTAGCAGGAGAATAAGGGGGCGGTCCGCCCAGCAGCAAGAGCCTGCGTTCATCGCCTGACGCCGCCGGCAGGCAAAAAGGATGCTCCGTGTCTCGGCCGCACCGGAGAGAGTGCGATCAAGGCGCAGCCATGGACAGGGCATCCTTATTTTATTTACTCCGCGATTTTTTCCAAGTTGCCGTTCGGGTCCATACGGAAGGTCAGCCCCCGCTCTTCTTCCTCTTTTAACACCATTTTGCGCGCTCGGTTGATGATTTTCACGAGCGTCTCAAAATCTTCTTGGACGGTCGACGAATTTTCTTCTAATTTCGCAACCTTTTCTTCAAGTTCTTTATTTTTTTGCTTTAATTCTTCAATTTCGCGGCGCAGCCGCTCGTTTTCTTTGATCAGCGTCTCCCGTTTCCGTTCATGGGATTGGAACGTTTTCAAAAAAGCGATCACTTGATCCAGCGTCACTTGTTGCGGCGGGGAGGATGGGATGACGGCAGGCAGCTGCATCACCTCTCCCAGCTCCTCGAGTGATGGCATCGGCGGCTCGTACAGACGCCGCTTTTTCGCGCCGCCTTGTTTGGCGAGCAGCCGCAGCCGCTCTTTTCGCTGCTTTTTCGCCAGCTGCAGCGCTTCTTCGTACTGATGGCGGACGACGGCATTCCAGCGAAAGCCACAGGCGGCCGATGTCCGATTTAGCTTGTCGCCGACTTCTTCAAAGGCGTTGAGTTGGGTGCTCCCTTCACGCACATGGCGCAATACGGTCTCTGCCAACAATAAATCGTCTTCTTCCGTCCAAGCGTCTTGCCGTTGTTTCACTGTTCTCCACTCCTTTTTCCCATGCTAGTAAAAGGGTGGACCAAAAGGAAAAAAATTATACGTTGCAAGTTTATGGGATTGGCAAATTACAAGGGTGAAAGCATGCCAACTTGCAATTTTCCGGCAAAAGCGGTAGAATACACAAAGCAAACGCTGCGGAAAGGGATGACGAGTGATGGCGAATGAGTTTCGCGTTTGCGACGACTGCAAGGCGCCGAATTTAAAAACATTGATTCCGCGCTTGAAAAAGCTTGATCCGGATGCGGTCATTAAAATCGGCTGCCAGTCGTATTGCGGTCCGGGGCGGAAAAAAACGTTCGCCTTCGTCAACAACCGCCCGGTGGCAGCGCTGACGGAGGATGAGCTGATTGAAAAAGTGGCTGAAAAGCTGAAAAAACGGTGACGAATCACCTTCTTTGCCGAAAGAAGGTGATTTTTTGTTTTTTCCGTCAATAATGGAGAAAGACGGAGAAAAAAGTCAACTATTTCTTTGCCAAAAGAAACGGCGTATAATAGATGTATGTTGGAGA
This sequence comes from Geobacillus sp. DSP4a, assembly GCF_013096875.1. NCBI lineage: Bacteria > Bacillati > Bacillota > Bacilli > Caryophanales > Anoxybacillaceae > Geobacillus > Geobacillus sp. DSP4a. Next base: position 42,965 of record NZ_SDLD01000030.1, read on the forward strand.
CGGAAGAGGAGGATGCGATGTATTCCGGCGGGCAGCTTGACGAAGAAAAAGTGTTTAAAGATCCGGTGCACCGATACATACATGTTCGCGACAAAGTCATCTGGGATTTGATCGGCACAAAAGAGTTTCAGCGCCTGCGCCGCATCAAGCAGCTCGGCACGACATATTTGACGTTTCACGGCGCCGAGCACAGCCGATTCAACCATTCGCTTGGCGTATATGAGATCATTCGCCGCATCATCGACGATGTGTTCGTCGGCCGCGACCATTGGGATCATAACGAGCGCCTTCTTTGCCTATGCGCGGCGCTCTTGCACGATTTAGGGCACGGCCCGTTTTCCCATTCATTTGAAAAGGTGTTTCGCCTCGACCACGAAGATTTTACACAGGCAATCATTTTAGGCGATACAGAAGTGAACGCCGCCTTGCGCGAAGTGGGCGACGATTTTCCGCAAAAAGTGGCGGAAGTGATCGCCAAAACGTACCCGAACAAGCTTGTGGTGAGCCTCATTTCGAGCCAAATTGACGCCGACCGGATGGATTATTTGCTGCGCGATGCCTACTACACCGGCGTCAGCTACGGCTATTTTGACATGGAGCGCATTTTGCGCGTCATGCGCCCGCGCGAAGACCAAGTCGTCATCAAACGAAGCGGCATGCATGCGGTCGAGGATTACATTATGAGCCGCTACCAAATGTATTGGCAAGTGTATTTCCATCCTGTGACGCGCAGTGCGGAAGTCATTTTAACGAAAATTTTGCATCGGGCGAAAAAGCTGTACGAGGACGGGTATACGTTTGCGACGAAGCCAACCCATTTTTTATCGTTTTTTGCCGGCCATGTAACGCTCGGCGACTATTTGGCGCTCGATGAAGCGATCATCCTGTTTTACTTCCAGCAATGGCAATACGAGCGGGATCCGATTTTAAGCGACTTATGCCGGCGGTTTGTCCACCGCCGCCTGTTCAAATATACGGAGTTCCATCCGACAAACGAGCAAATGGCAAAGCTGATCGAGCTGACCGGCTTGTTCAAAAAGGCCGGGATCGATCCAGACTATTACTTGGTCGTCGATTCATCGTCCGACTTGCCGTACGATTTTTACCGGCCGGGCGAGGAAGGCGAGCGCCTGCCGATTTATTTGTTGATGCCAAACGGGGAGCTGCGCGAGCTGTCGCGCGAATCGGTGTTGGTTGACGCCATTTCCGGCAAGCGGCGCACCGACCATAAGCTCTATTTCCCCGCTGATTTCCTGGAAGACTTGTCGACGAAGCGGACAGTGAAGAAAAAGATTATGGAAATTTTAAAGGGTTAGGAGATGACGGAGAGTGCTCACAGAGCATGCGAAAGTAATGAAGGCGTTGGCGGCCGCCGGGGAAATTGCCGGCCGCAAAAAGCTGCAAAAAATGATTTACATCGCCAAAAAGCTCGACTTTCCGTTTTATGAGAAGTTCGACTTCCACTTTTACGGCCCGTATTCGGAAGAGTTGATGTGCCGCATCGAAGAGCTGTGCGCGCTCGGCTTTTTGCATGAAGTGAAAGAGAAAAAGAGCGGCTATGTGCAATACCGCTATACACTGACCGAAGCGGGCGAACAGTTTTTGCGCCATTACGACTGGGAGATGCCGGGCCTTGCCGAATGCATGCAGGCGATGAACGGACAAAATGCCCGTTTTTTGGAACTTGTGTCCACCGTACTTTATTTTGAACATTTGCCGAAAGACGAAGTGAAAGAGAAAATTGCGGTGTTAAAAAGCAAGCAGCGCTATACGGAGGACGAGATCGAAGAGGCGTATGCGTATATTGAGGCGCTGCGCAGCCGATGCAACAAGGGCGCTTGTGTGTAGGGAAGGTCAACTACCCACCACTTAAAGCCTAACGGCTTTTGAAGTGGGGGCTTGGCAAGCCCTAGTTGACTACCCTCAGCCATTCAATGGCTACGTTGGAAGGGTCATGACACTTACGGATGCTCCTCCAGT
>NZ_SDLD01000310.1:0-205 GCF_013096875.1 Geobacillus sp. DSP4a
CTATGAATCGCAATAATAAAGTGAATGATTATATCAACAAGACTTGCCGTTACATCATTAACTACTGTATTGAAAATCAAATTGGCAAACTTGTCATTGGCTATGCGGAAACATGGCAACGCAATATTAATCTAGGAAAAAAGACAAATCAAAACTTTGTCAATATTCCTCTCGGTAACATAAAAGAAAAACTAGAATATCTTTG
>NZ_SDLD01000031.1:0-44614 GCF_013096875.1 Geobacillus sp. DSP4a
GGCTACGCATCGTCGCCTTGGTGAGCCGTTACCTCACCAACTAGCTAATGCGCCGCGGGCCCATCCGCAAGTGACAGCCCAAAGGCCGCCTTTCAACCGAAGACCATGCGGTCTTCGGTGTTATCCGGTATTAGCTCCGGTTTCCCGGAGTTATCCCGGTCTTGCGGGCAGGTTGCCCACGTGTTACTCACCCGTCCGCCGCTGACCGAACAAGAGCAAGCCCTCGTTCGGTCCGCTCGACTTGCATGTATTAGGCACGCCGCCAGCGTTCGTCCTGAGCCAGGATCAAACTCTCCAAAGAAAGTTGATTGGCTTTTGCTTCGGCCAATGCGGCCGAAGTTTTTTTCATGACGCTTGCGTTTTGTTTAGTTTTCAAGGAGCTTGATCTTTACTTTAATGATGACAGCTATTACATAATAACTGATGGGCGATGAAAAGTCAATAGTTTTTTATTTCGTTGTTGCCGGCGCAAGCAAAGTTGATTGTATCATGTTGATGTTGTTTATGCAACGGTATTTTTTGGACGGTTGGCAATTTAATTCAAAAAACAATGCGAAATGCGTTATTCTCAAGCTGAGAAACCTGCTGAAATCCGCTTCCTCTTTCGGCAATGAACAACAGCAGCAAGAGAAAATGATTGTTTTTCACCGGCCTTTTCGGTCGACTATTCATCCATTGGTGCACGCAAAACCTCCTCAATATATATATCATGTTGAGTGCTTAACAGAAGCAATCGTCCCGTCCTCGCTGCTTTGACAACCGGCCGGGTTGGCTCGTCTGGCTGAATCAACATGACTTCGGCTGTCTCACCGTTGGATAGTTTGACGACGGCTCCTGTTTGCAGGCCGACGAGACGGTTCAACAGTACAGCGACGGCGTCTGCGCTCAATCTGCCGGCTTGCTGCCGCAACATCGTTTCAATGGCCCGAAGCGGCGGTTGTTTGCGCCGATACAAGCGCTCTGACGTCATGGCGTGGTACACATCCGCTGTTGCGACGAGTTGGCTGTAGGGGTGAATTTTTTTCGCTTTTAACTTGAGCGGATAGCCGCTGCCGTCGTTTCGCTCATGATGTTGCAAAACGGCTAGCTTCGCTCCATGGCTTAACGCTGTGATCTTCTGCACCATGCGGTAGCCGAGAATCGGATGTTGCTTCACTTCGCGGAACTCCACTTCAGTGAGCGCCGACGGCTTCGTTAAAATTTGTTTGCTCATTTTTGCCATGCCGCAGTCGGACAAGACGCCGGCTAAAACGACTTGGTGGCATTCCCCGCGGCTATACCCGAGCTCCATGGCTAAAAAGCCGGCGAGCAATCCTACACTGACGGCGTGATGATATAAATATTCCTCTTTTGTCGCATAATGGTGCAACGCAAGCAATTCCCGCTTGCAGCCTGTCATGTGTTCAAAAAGGGGAATGACAGCTTCCCTTATTTCATTGATGTCGACCGGCAAGCCGGACCGCCAAGATTGAAACCATGTCTTGTATTGGCGGACGGTCTCTAAATATAAAGAGAGCGGCCGTTGATCCTCCGCCGCGGCCGAATCCCCCGGCGAAAATGGTTCGCCGTTTGCGAGAAACGGCTCAATCTCCACTTCCTCTACAAAAAATTTTTCAAGCACTTGCAACAACGGTGTTGTAATAATAGTGTTTTTTGTCATAATCGGCCGTTTCGTTTTGCCGATTACATCTTCAGCAAGCACACAGCCTTCGCGAAGCTGGGAGCGCTTCACGCGAACCATCCATGTAGCCCCCCGTCTTTTTGTTTTTATCGTAGCACGATTTAGGCTGCAAATAACAGCACTTTCGCAATCGGAAAGCCCAATAAGCGCGTTTCGCTTTCCGATTCGCCGTAAAAACAGACGCACGCATTTTCAAACGAAAGGGCGCCCCGCACCTGCAGGCGGAACGCCATTCAATTAAGCGGGATGCCCTTCTTCCTCTTTCTCTTCTTTTTCTTCCTCTGGCACTTTGGCAACTGTCGCTACACACTCATGTTCGTCTTCGCCCGAGAGGCGAATGAGCTTGACGCCTTGGGCAATTCTCCCTGTCCTGGAAATATCGCTGACAGCGATGCGGATCAGCACGCCGCCTGTCGTAATGACCATTAAATCTTCATTGCCGACGACTGTTGTCACTGCAACAACAGGGCCGTTCCGTTCCGTGACATTGCACGTTTTCAACCCTTTGCCGCCCCGGCTTTGCACGCGATACTCCGAAGCTGGGGTGCGTTTGCCGAACCCTTTTTTCGTCACAACAAGAACATCATGATGGTCTTCCAAGATTTCCATGCCAACGACTTCATCGCCGTCATCGAGTGAGATGGCCTTGACTCCCGTCGCACTGCGGCCCATTGTCCGCACATCCGTTTCTGGAAAACGGATGAGCATCCCTCTTTTCGTGCCGATAATCAAATGTTTTTTACCGTCCGTCAACTTGACGGAAATCAGCTCATCCCCCTCGCGCAAGTGAATGGCGATGAGCCCATTGTTGCGGATGTGGGCGAAAGCTGAGAGCGGAGAGCGCTTGGCGATCCCTTGCTTTGTCGCAAACACGAGATAAAGCTCATTATCAAACTCATTTTCAATGGGAATCATGGCGTTGATCCATTCATCCTTGTCGAGCTCAAGCAAGTTGATGATCGGCAGCCCTTTGGCGGTGCGGCCGAATTCCGGAATTTCATAGCCTTTCGCCTGGTATACTTTCCCTTTATTTGTGAAAAACAGCACGTTGTCATGAGTAGAAGTGACGAGCAAATGTTCGACAAAGTCATCCTCGGCGGTATGCATGCCTTGCACGCCCCGGCCGCCGCGTTTCTGGCTTCGATACGTCGATAACGGCAGGCGCTTAATATATCCTTTATGGGTGAGCGTAATGACGACATGTTCGTGCGGGATTAAGTCTTCGTCGTCAAACTGTTCGACAGCCCCCGCAATGATCTCTGTGCGCCGCTCGTCGTTAAACCGCTCTTTGATTTCGGCCAGTTCATCGCGAATGATCTGCAATACTTTCTCTTCGTCAGCCAACACCGCTTTCAACTCAGCGATGAGGCGGAGAAGCTCTTGATACTCCTGTTCAATTTTTTCCCGCTCGAGGCCGGTCAGCCGTTGCAGGCGCATATCTAGGATCGCCTGCGCCTGCCGTTCGCTGAGCGAAAACCGCTCCATCAACCCTTCGCGCGCTATTTCTGTCGTTCGCGAACGACGGATGAGGTCGATCACTTCATCCAAATGGTCAAGGGCAATGCGCAAGCCTTCAAGAATATGGGCGCGCGCTTCAGCCTTTTTCAGCTCAAAGGCCGTTCGCCGGCGGATGACCGTTTTCTGGTGGTTCAAATAGTGCTCCAAACATTCTTTTAAGTTCAACACTTTCGGCTCGCCATCCACCAAGGCGAGCATGTTGATTCCAAAACTCGTCTGCAAGGCGGTATGTTTGTATAAGTTGTTTAACACGACCTTCGCGTTCGCATCGCGCCGCACTTCAATAACGATGCGCATTCCGCTTCGGTCCGATTCATCACGCAAATCGGTGATGCCGTCGATTTTTCTCTCGCGCACCAATTCGGCGATCCGTTCAATCAGCTTTGCTTTGTTCACTTGATAGGGGAGTTCGCTTACAATAATCGTTTCCTTGCCATTGGCATGCTGCTCAATTTCAGCCTTGGCGCGCAACGTAATGGATCCCCGTCCCGTTTCGTACGCCTTGCGGATGCCGCTGCGGCCGATGATTTGCCCGGCCGTCGGGAAATCCGGACCAGGAATGTATTTCATCAAGTCGGCAACGGTCATCTCCGGGTTTCGGCTTAACGCCAACAGCGCATCGATGACCTCGCCAAGCTGATGCGGAGGGATGTTCGTCGCCATCCCAACGGCAATGCCTGACGAACCATTGACAAGCAAGTTTGGAAACCGTGACGGCAGCACAACCGGTTCTTTTTCTGAACCGTCGTAGTTATCTTGGTAATCGATCGTGTCTTTATTGATGTCGCGCAACAGCTCCATGGCGATTTTCGACATGCGGGCTTCCGTGTAACGCATGGCCGCTGCTGCATCGCCGTCGATCGACCCGAAGTTGCCGTGCCCGTCAACGAGCATGTACCGGTAGTTGAAGTCTTGCGCCATGCGCACCATCGTATCATACACGGCGGCGTCGCCGTGCGGGTGGTATTTCCCGATCACTTCGCCGACGATGCGGGCTGACTTTTTATACGGTTTATCAGCGGTCATGCCGAGGTCATGCATGGCATATAAAATGCGGCGGTGCACCGGTTTCAGCCCATCGCGCACATCCGGCAAGGCGCGGGAAACGATGACGCTCATGGCGTAGTCAAGGAACGACGAGCGCATTTCCTGGCTGATATTGACTTCGCGAATGCGCGATTGTTCATGTTCTGCCATTCATATAAACCTCCCTTTTGAGCCTTCTTCGGCCCGGTCTGCCTTTACAGGGAGCAGACATAGGCGGACGGCGGGCGCCGCTTCGTTTGCGCCCCGGTTGGCCCCGTCGGCAAAAAGAAGCGAGGAGGGCGGCCCCATCCCTCTCTTTTCATCCTAAATGTCCAAGTTTTTCACATAACGGGCGTTTTCTTCGATAAATTGGCGGCGTGGCTCGACTTTGTCGCCCATTAAAATTTCAAACGTTTCATCTGCGTCAATGGCATCTTGCAAGCTGACTTGAAGCAATGTTCGCTTTTCCGGGTTCATCGTCGTCTCCCAAAGTTGCTCTGGGTTCATCTCGCCCAACCCTTTGTAGCGCTGGATTGTCGGCTTCGGTTGTTCCGGCAGCTCAGCAAGAATTTTTTCGAGCTGGCGGTCGTTGTAAGCGTAGCGCACTTGTTTTCCTTGTTCGATTTTATACAGGGGCGGTTGGGCGATGTACACATAGCCGTGCTCGATAAATTGACGCATGTAGCGATAAAAGAATGTCAAAAGAAGCGTGCGGATATGAGCGCCGTCGACGTCCGCATCGGTCATAATGATGACTTTATGATAACGCGCCTTTGAGATGTCGAACTCTTCGCCAATGCCGGTGCCAAGAGCGGTGATGATCGCCCGCACTTCGTTGTTGGACAAGATTTTGTCGATTCTTGCCTTCTCAACGTTGAGAATTTTCCCACGCAACGGCAAAATTGCCTGGAAATGGCGGTCGCGCCCTTGTTTCGCTGAACCGCCCGCCGAATCCCCCTCCACGATATACAGCTCGCTGATCGACGGATCTCTTGACGAGCAGTCGGCAAGTTTGCCCGGCAAATTGGAGACTTCAAGCGCGCTTTTGCGCCGCGTCAGTTCGCGCGCCTTTTTGGCCGCCAGGCGGGCGCGGGCGGCCATCATCCCTTTTTCGACAATTTTTCGGGCAATGGTCGGGTGTTCGAGCAAAAACGTTTCAAATTGTTCAGAAAAGACAGCGTCCGTCACCGTGCGCGCATCGCTGTTGCCGAGCTTTGTTTTCGTCTGCCCCTCAAATTGCGGGGAGGGGTGTTTGATTGACACAATGGCCGTCAGCCCTTCCCGCACATCTTCCCCCGTCAAATTGGCATCATTGTCCTTGAAAATTTGCTGTTTGCGGGCGTAGTCATTGATGATGCGCGTCAACGCCATTTTAAAGCCGGATTCATGCGTGCCGCCTTCGTGCGTATGGATATTATTCACGAATGAATAAATGTTGCTCGTATAGCCGTCGTTGTACTGCAAGGCGATTTCGACAGCGATGCCGTCGCGCTCGCCGGCAATGTAAATCGGCTCTTCGTGCAACACTTCCCGCGTCCGATTCAAATGGCGGACGTAAGAGCGGATGCCGCCTTCATAAAAATATTCACTTTTCCGGTTGTCAACCCGTTCATCCGTCAAGGTGATTTTCAAGCCGCGGTTCAAAAAGGCGAGCTCGCGCAGCCGGGCGGCCAACGTTTCGTAATCAAACTCGGTCGTTTCTGTAAAAATTTCCGGATCCGGCTTAAAGCGGGTCGTCGTCCCGGTTCGGTCCGTCTCGCCGATGACTTGCAGATCGGTGCACGGCTCGCCCCGCTCGTATTTTTGATAATGGATTTTCCCATCTCGGTATACGTAAACTTCCAGCCATTCCGACAAGGCGTTGACGACCGAGGCGCCGACGCCGTGCAAGCCGCCGGATACTTTATAACCGCCGCCGCCGAACTTCCCGCCGGCGTGCAGAACGGTCATGATGACCTCAACAGCCGGCCGTCCGGTTGCCTCATGCACATCGACTGGAATGCCGCGCCCGTTGTCAGCGACCGTGATGCTGTTATCCTTTCCGATCGTCACATGAATTTCCGTGCAATAGCCGGCTAATGCTTCGTCAATGCTGTTGTCGACGATTTCCCAAACGAGGTGGTGCAGCCCTTTAGGCCCCGTCGAGCCGATGTACATCCCCGGGCGCTTTCGAACTGCTTCAAGGCCTTCGAGCACTTGGATTTGGCTCGCGTCGTACGCTCGCTCAACCCGTTGTTCCATTGTCATGCCAGATCACCTACGCTTTCTTTGCAAACGTTCAACGTTTTGCGGTCAAGAAGGGGCAGCTACCGAACCGGAGTGGACTCGATAAATAGCCGCTTCTTGAATGATATCGTGCTTAATGCCGTCAATGCTCGTTGTGGTCACGAAAGTTTGCACTTTTTTTCGGATCGCATCTAAGAGGTGGGTTTGCCGAAAGTCATCAAGTTCGGACAGCACATCATCGAGCAACAAAATGGGGTAATCACCTAACTCGGAAAAGATGAGCTCAATTTCCGCCAGTTTCACCGCCAGCGCGGTTGTGCGCTGTTGCCCTTGGGAACCGAACGTTTGGACGTTTTTTCCGTTGACGATAAACGCGATGTCATCGCGATGCGGGCCGGCAAGCGTCGTTCCCCGCTCGATTTCCCGTTTTCGCAAGGAAGCGAACGTTTCGCAGTATGCTTCTACTATTCTCGACAATTCTGCCTTTTCTGATACGTCGACCGACGGTTCATACCGAATGCCGAGTTGTTCAGCTCCGCGGCTGATTTCACGGTGGATCGGCATCGCCCACTGCTCAAGCAGCGACAAAAACTGGCGGCGCCGCAACGTAATCTTCGCCGCCAGCACGGCGAGCTGTTCGGTTAATACGTCAAGCACCGCCTCGTTGCCCCTCTCGCGCGTCTGCATCATCTTCAAGCAGTGGTTGCGCTGCTGCAACAGTTTTTGGTATTGACCCAAATCATGTATATAAACGGGGGATACTTGTCCGATTTCCATATCGATAAACCGCCGCCGCACTTGCGGACTTCCTTTGACCAGATTCAAGTCTTCCGGAGCGAACATGACGACATTTAACTGCCCGACATATTGGCTGAGCCGTCGCTGCTCAATATGGTTGCATCTCGCTTTTTTCCCTTTTTTTGAGATGAGCAGTTCAAGGGCAAGAGAACCGCTTCGTTTTTCCGCTCTTCCTTCTATTTTAGCATACTCTTCATTCCAACGGATAAGGTCTTTATCGTTCGATGTGCGGTGCGATTTCGCCATGGCCAATACATAAATGGCCTCCATCATGTTTGTCTTCCCTTGGGCATTTTCCCCGAGAATGACGTTGACGCCTTGGCTGAAATTCACCATTTCATGTTCGTAGTTGCGGTAGTTCGTTAACACTAAGTCGGTTAAAAACACCCGATCTTCACCTACTCTGCCCGTACAACGACAAACGTGCCGATTTGCTCCACATCCACCCGGTCGCCGTCTTTTAACTTCCGCCCGCGCCGGGTCTCTCTTTCGCCATTGACGAGCACGTTGTATTCCTGCAAAAACCATTTCGCAGCGCCGCCTGTATCAATTAACTGCACAAGCTTCAACAGCTGTCCTAACGTGATCGTTTCCGTTTTAATCGTCACCGTTTGTTCCATCCGTTCATCGCTCGCTTTCCTCTAAGTCGCCTATTCCTTTATTTTATCGAAAACATCGCCCGCCCGCAAAGAAAGCCGATGAAGAGAATGGGACGCAATTGTCCCCATCCTCTCCATCGGAGGCATTGCGAAAAGGACGGCGTCCATGACTGGATCGCCTTTTATGCGTTTCCGACATACATCAATATGTTCTTACCGGCAAAATGAGCTGCAGCATCGAGTCGGTGTAAAGCGGACGCAGCACGAACGGGCGCATTGCCCCGGTGAAACTGATTTGAATATCGGTGCCATCAAGGGCCCGGAGTGCATCCATCATATATTTTGCGCTGAACGAGATGTTTAACTCTTCCCCTTCAAGTGATTCGGCCTGCAACTGTTCCGTCACTTTCCCGATTTCTGGAGAAACCGAGGAAATTTCCAACAGCCCTCCCGGGAGCGTCGTCAGTTTCACGACATTGTTTCTCCCTTCCCTTGCAAGCAGTGATGCCCGGTCAATCGCTTGCAAAAACTCTTTCGCATTGACGGTCATCGTTGTTTTGCTTTCTGTCGGAATCAGGCGGGCTGTTTCCGGATAGTTTCCGTCAAGCAGCCGGGAAAAGAAAAGAAGATGTTCCGCTTTAAACAACACTTGGTTGGCCGTTATGACAATATCGACCGGAGCGCTGCCGTCGTCCAAAATTTTGCTCAGCTCGTTTAGGCTTTTCCCCGGAATGACGACGTTGTACGACACAGCATGTCCTGCTTCAATTTTTACCTTTCGCATCGCCAAACGATGGCTGTCTGTCGCCGTGCAGACGAGTTCGTTATTCTCCACTTTCCAGTTGACACCTGTCAAGATGGGGCGCGTTTCCGATGTTGAAACAGCAAAAACAGTTTGTCGGATGATTGTCTTCAATAGATCAGCCGGAATTTGAAAGACGTTTTCTTCCTCAATTTGCGGCAACCGCGGATATTCGTCGGCATTTAAGCCATTGAGACGGAATTCCGAGTGGCCTGAGCGGATGACAGTCAAAAAGTTGTCTTCCGTCTCGATCTCGACAGTTTGCTGCGGCAGCTTTTTGACAATTTCAGCAAAAAAGCGAGCTTGCAGCACGATGCTTCCCGGCCTTTTGACATCAACGAACAGCCGACCTTCTTTTTCAAGCGGAATGAACGACTCGATCGAAATATCGGAGTCGCTGCCTGTCAATGTCACCCCAAGGGCCGTCGCTGTCAGTTTAATCCCTGTCAAAATCGGAATCGTCGTTCTCGTCGATACAGCTTTCATCACATCTTGGACGCTTCTTGCCAGCGCTTCACGGTCAATCGAGATGTTCACTTGCTGTTCCTCCTCGTTTTAATGGTGATCGGAAATAAATTATAAAAATATAAAAAATAAAAACCGTAGTACTAGTAGTATGGCTTGTTGGTATGTGGATAACCAAGAAAAGCGAAGCAAGCACAGCTTGCCCACATGTGGATAAGCTGTGCGTAAGACAGCGGCGGTTATTCACAGTTGCTTCAGCTTTTCTTGGATTTCTTTCACATGTTTCTGCAGCTGCGTGTCGGTTTGCAAAAGCTTTGATATTTTTTCATGGGCGTGGATGACCGTCGTATGATCGCGGCCGCCAAATTCGTCGCCGATTTTTGGCAGCGAACAGTCGGTCAGTTCGCGGGAGAGATACATGGCGATTTGCCGGGGGAACGCGACCGATTTTGTCCGTTTTTTTGCCTTAAAGTCTTCAAGCTTAATATTGAAATGCTGTCCAACAACGCGCTGAATGTCTTGGATCGTGATCACTTTGGGCTTCGCGCTCGGAATGATATCCTTCAATGCTTCCGCTGCCAGGTCAGCCGTGATTTCTTTATTGATAAGCGATGAGTAGGCGACGACGCGGATGAGGGCGCCTTCGAGCTCACGGATGTTCGAATCGATTTGATTGGCGATATAAAGCATCACTTCGTTCGGAATGTCAAACCCTTCCGCTTTCGCTTTTTTTCGGAGGATGGCGATCCGCGTTTCCAAATCAGGCGGCGTGATGTCGGTGATCAGCCCCCACTCAAAGCGCGAACGCAAGCGGTCTTCAAGCGTCGGGATTTCTTTAGGCGGCCGGTCGCTTGAAATGACGATTTGCTTGCTTTCTTCATGCAGCGTGTTAAACGTATGGAAAAATTCCTCCTGCGTTTGTTCTTTTCCAGCCAAGAACTGAATATCATCGATCAGCAGAACGTCAACGTTTCGATACTTGTTGCGAAAATCGTCCGGGCGGTTGTCGCGAATGGCGTTAATAAACTCGTTTGTAAACTTTTCTGAAGATAAATAGACAACTTTCGCGGATGGGTTATGTTCAATGACGTAATGGCCGATCGCGTGCATCAAATGCGTTTTTCCAAGTCCGACTCCGCCGTAAATGAAAAGCGGGTTGTACGCCTTGGCCGGAGCTTCGGCGACCGCGAGTGATGCAGCATGGGCGAACCGGTTGCCGGAGCCGATGACAAACGTGTCGAATGTATATTTCGGATTTAACATGCTTTGCGGGAAATCATTCGCTTCCTCGTACGGCTTCCGCTGTTTTTTGGCCGGTTGAAACTCGAGTTCTTCGTCAGCCTGGTTTGGCGGAATGATAAATTTGACGGCCAGCTCTTCGCCGGTAATGGCGTAGATCGTTTCCCCAATTAAATGGGAATAGCGGGAATCAAGCCAGTCTCTAGCAAACTCGTTCGGGGCTACGATGACGAGCGTGTCACCACGCAAAGAGTGGGCTTTCGTTGACTTGAGCCAAGTCTCAAAGCTCGGCTTGCTGATTTTCCGTTCAATTTCCTGAAGCACGCGATCCCATAAATCATGGATATTTTCCACCCGTTGCCCCTCCCTTTAATTCAGAGGATAATCATTTGTTTAAAAAAATAAGTTTGTGGAAAAGATATATTAAGGAAAAAAGACGGCTTTTCGACAAAATCCACCAACTGTGGACAACATTATAAACAAGATGTGAAAAAACATATCCACAAACTATCCACAAGTGTGGATATGTTTTTTTATCCACACAGTTATCCATTGTCGACCATAGTGAAAACACAATAATAATAGCAAATAAAACGGCTTGTTGCAACGGAATTTTTTGATTATCCACAAAACGGACAGGCTGTGAAAAAAACGTTATCCACACCGTTGCGTATGTGAAAAAAATGTCGATAAATGTTGTGGATTGTGGTTGGGGGCAGAAAAATTTATCCACATCAAGGCCGCCTCAAGAAAAGAGAAAGGGGCGGTTGACATTTGCTGAGATTGTTCAATATAATGAGAAAGACTGCCCGTAACAGTTATTCCTTCAGGGAGGTGTCATAGATGAAACGGACGTATCAACCAAATAGACGGAAGCGCAGCAAAGTGCACGGGTTCCGCGCGCGCATGAGCACGAAAAATGGGAGAAAAGTATTGGCGCGCCGCCGTCGCAAAGGAAGAAAAGTATTGTCTGCATAATAGGCCACTGAAGCTTCAGTGGTCTTTTTTCTCAATGTTTTGGCGGCGGGAAACTAGGCAAATGGAGTGTTTTAGGGGCATGAAAAAAAAATATCGCATCAAAAAAAACGAGGAATTTCAAGAGGTGTTTCAGCAGGGCGTCTCGGTGGCGAACCGCCAGTTTGTCGTCTACACGCTTGACCGTCCTGAGCAGCCTTATTTTCGCATTGGGCTGTCAGTCAGCAAAAAGCTTGGCAAAGCGGTTGTCAGAAACCGGATCAAACGATACGTCCGCCAATGCTTTCTTGAATTGAAAGAAGAGGTCGCCCCTGGCAAGGACTATGTCATTATTGCCAGGCAGCCTGCGGCGGAAATGGGCTACGCGGAAGTGAAAAAAAGTTTGATCCATGTGCTGCGGAAAGCCGGGGGGCTGAAAAAGGAGGCTGAACGCCGGATTTAGCCTGAAAAAACGCTCTCACAAGGGCGGAAAAAGATGATAAAATACATACAGTGAACTTGTACATGTGGGAGGAAAAAGAAGGTGAAAAGGCGAATACTATTCATTGCTTTGATCGGTGCATTGGCTGCCATGCTGGCCGGATGCACGGAAATCAATCAGCCGATCACTCCGGAAAGCAAAGGATTTTGGAATGAGTATATCGTTTATCCGCTTTCCTGGCTGATCAAATATGTGGCCGGGCTGCTCGGCGGAAGTTTTGGGTTGTCGATTATTGTCGTCACTATTTTAATCCGTTTGTTGATTTTGCCGCTGATGATCCAACAGACGCGCAATGCCAAAGCGATGCAAGCGCTTCAGCCGGAAATAGAGGCGTTGCGTAAAAAGTACAGTTCGAAAGACGCTCAGACACAGCAAAAGCTCCAGCAGGAAATGATGCTCTTGTTCCAAAAGCACGGGGTCAATCCGATGGCCGGCTGTTTGCCGATTTTAATCCAAATGCCGATTTTAATCGGTTTTTACCACGCGATTATGCGGACAAGGGAAATTGCCCAACATAATTTTTTATGGTTTGACCTTGGCGAAAAGGATCCGTACTTTATTTTGCCGGTCATTGCCGGGGTGACGACGTTTATCCAGCAAAAGATCATGATGGCCGGCTCCGCTCAGCAAAACCCGCAAATGGCGATGTTGCTTTGGATGATGCCGATTATGATCGTCATTTTCGCCATCAACTTCCCGGCAGCTTTGTCGCTGTACTGGGTGGTTGGGAACATTTTCTCTATTGTGCAAACGTATCTTATTAAAGGGCCAAACGTCTCTGCCCATTTAGGAGGAGCGAAAAAGTGAAGGAAGTGACTGCAACCGCCGCAACGGTTGAAGAAGCGGTGCAGCTCGCGCTCGCACAGCTCGGCGCTCCCCGGGAGCGCACGGACATCGTCGTGCTTGACGAAGGAAAAAAAGGCTGGTTTGGCCTGTTTGGCGGCCGGCCGGCGGTTGTCAAAGCGGTGTTGAAAATGGACCCGGTTGAGGAGACGGTGCGCTTCTTGCAGCAAGTCATTGCGCATATGGGAGCGGAAGAGGCAGACGTCGAAGCTGTCCGCCGCGGCAAGCAAGTGACGCTCCACATCCATGGGGGGCCGGTCGGTTTGTTGATCGGCAAACACGGCCAAACTTTAAATGCTCTCCAGTTTTTGGCGCAGCTTGTCGCCAATCGCCATGCGGAGGAATATGTGTCGATTGCGGTTGACGTGGAGCATTATCGCGAACGAAGGGAAAAGGCGCTTGTGGAACTGGCGCACAAACTGGCGGCTCAGGCGGTCAGGACAGGCAAAGAAGTGAGGCTGGAGCCGTTGCCCGCCCATGAACGCAAAATCATCCATGCTGCGTTGGCCGGCCATAAGCATGTCTCTACCTATTCGGTTGGAGTTGACCCGCACCGCCTTATTGTTGTTTCCCCGATAACAAGCAAAAAATCGCCAACGAAAAGGACGCCCCTCTAACGAATGTGGAGGAGGCCTCTTTTTTTGCCCTCTTTCGCTTGTGTACTTGCGGCTGCGCGAAAATGGGCCAGCAATCTATTTTTCCACAGCGGGGCTGAGCGTGCCATATTGTTATTCACATGTGGATAAGTTAAAATTGAACTAAACAACTATGCACAGGGAGCATGCGGCTGAGAAAGGCTGTGGATATAGAAGAAACGGAGAAAAGCGAGGTGAAAAGCGGTGACACAATTGGATACGATTGCCGCCATTTCAACGCCGATGGGCGAGGGGGCGATCGCCATCGTCCGGCTGAGCGGAGATGAGGCGGTGGAGATCACTGACCGGCTGTTTCGGAGCCCGAGCGGGAAGCGGCTGAAAGACGTCCCGTCGCATACGATCCATTACGGGCATATTGTCGACCCGAAAAGCGGCCGGGTCGTCGAAGAAGTGATGGTGTCGGTCATGCGGGCGCCGAAAACATTTACACGCGAGGACGTGGTGGAAATTAACTGCCATGGCGGATTTGTTTCCGTCAACCGCGTTTTGCAGTTAGTGCTCGCCAACGGAGCGCGGCTTGCCGAGCCGGGCGAGTTTACGAAGCGGGCGTTTTTAAACGGGCGCATTGACTTGTCCCAAGCGGAGGCGGTCATTGACTTGATTCGGGCGAAAACGGACCGGGCCATGAATGTCGCCTTGCAGCAAATGGAGGGGCGCCTTTCCAAGCTCATCCGCGAGCTGCGGCAGACGATTTTGGAGACGCTGGCGCATGTTGAAGTGAACATCGATTATCCCGAATACGATGATGTCGAGGAGATGACGCCGCGGCTGCTAAAGGAGAAGGCGCAATATGTGCGCCGGCAAATTGAAAAGCTTTTGTCGACCGCCAATCAGGGGAAAATTTTGCGCGAAGGGTTGGCCACGGTCATTATCGGACGGCCGAACGTCGGCAAGTCTTCGCTGTTAAATGCGCTCGCCCATGAAAATCGGGCGATCGTCACCGATATCCCGGGGACGACGCGCGATGTCATTGAGGAGTATGTCAACGTCCGCGGCGTGCCGCTCCGCTTGATTGATACGGCCGGCATCCGGGAAACGGAAGATGTTGTCGAACGAATCGGCGTCGAGCGCTCCCGGCAAATGTTGAAGCGGGCCGATTTAATTTTGCTCGTTTTAAACTACCACGAACCGCTGACAGAAGAAGATGAACGGCTGTTTGCGATGACGGAAGGGATGGATGTCATCGTCATTGTGAATAAGACCGATTTGCCCAAGCAGATTGACATGGAGCGCGTGAACGAGCTGGCGGCCGGCCGTCCGGTCGTGGCGACGTCGTTGTTGCGCGAACAAGGAATTGATGAATTGGAACAGGCGATTGCTGACTTATTTTTCGGCGGCGAACTGGAAGCCGGCGATTTAACATACGTCTCCAACTCCCGCCATATCGCCTTGCTCGAGCAGGCGAAACAGGCGATTGACGATGCCTTGGCCGGCATTGACGCCGGCATGCCGGTCGATCTTGTGCAAATCGATTTGCGCCGGGCGTGGGAGCTGCTTGGCGAAATCGTGGGTGATACAGTGCACGAAAGTTTGATTGATCAGCTGTTTGCTCAATTTTGTTTAGGAAAATAAGCAAGGAGGAAACAAGCATGGATTACCAAGGAGGATCGTATGACGTCATCGTCGTCGGCGCCGGCCATGCCGGCTGTGAAGCGGCATTGGCGGCTGCGCGCATCGGGGCGAAAACGCTCGTCATCACCCTTAACCTTGATATGATTGCGTTCATGCCGTGCAACCCGTCGATCGGCGGCCCGGCAAAAGGGATCGTCGTGCGTGAAATCGACGCTCTCGGCGGGGAAATGGGAAGAAACATCGATAAAACATACATTCAAATCCGGATGCTCAACACCGGGAAAGGCCCGGCCGTGCGCGCGCTGAGGGCCCAGGCTGATAAAGTGCTGTACCAGCGGGAAATGAAGAAGACGCTTGAAAGGCAGGAAAACTTGACGCTGCTGCAGGGCAAAGTCGAGCGGCTCATCGTGGAAGACGGCGTCTGCAAAGGCGTCGTTACGCAAACGGGGGCTCATTATTACGCCAAGGCGGTCGTCATCACAACCGGGACGTTTTTGCGCGGGGAGATTATCATTGGCGACATTAAATATTCGAGCGGACCGAACAATCAGCAGCCGTCGATCAAGCTGTCCGAGCATTTAGAGGAGCTTGGGTTTAAGCTCGTCCGCTTTAAAACGGGCACGCCGCCGCGCGTCAACAGCCGGACGATCGATTACAGCAAAACGGAAATTCAGCCGGGCGACGAAGAGCCGCGGGCGTTTTCGTACGAGACGACAACATACATCACGGATCAGCTGCCGTGCTGGCTGACGTACACGACGGAGGAAACGCACCGAATCATCGATGAAAATTTGCATTTGTCGCCGATGTACTCCGGCATGATTAAAGGAACCGGACCGCGCTATTGCCCATCGATCGAAGATAAAGTCGTTCGGTTCCATGACAAGCCGCGCCATCAAATTTTCCTCGAGCCGGAGGGGCGGGAAACGGAAGAAGTGTACGTGCAAGGACTGTCAACGAGCCTGCCGGAACATATTCAGCGCAAGCTTCTTGAAACGATTCCGGGGCTTGAGAAAGCGCAGCTCATGCGGGCGGGATATGCGATCGAGTACGATGCGATCGTGCCGACCCAGCTCTGGCCGACGCTCGAGACGAAGCTTGTGAAAAACTTGTATACCGCAGGGCAAATCAACGGTACGTCCGGCTATGAAGAAGCGGCGGGCCAAGGCATTATGGCCGGCATTAACGCCGCCCACCGTGCGCTCGGCCGCGAGGAGATCATTTTAAGCCGTTCGGACGCCTATATTGGCGTCTTAATCGACGACTTGGTGACGAAAGGGACGAACGAGCCGTACCGCTTGCTCACCTCGCGCGCTGAATATCGGTTGTTGCTCCGCCACGACAACGCCGATTTGCGCCTGACCGAGCTCGGCTATCGGATCGGCCTCATTTCCGAAGAGCGGTATCAAAAATTTTTGGCGAAAAAAGAGGCGATCGAGCGGGAGAAAAAGCGGCTGCAAACGGTGATCATCAAACCGACGCCAAAAGTGCAGGAAGTCATCCGCGAAGCGGGCGGAAGCGAGCTGAAAGACGGCATCCGCGCCGCTGATTTGCTCCGGCGTCCGGAAATGACGTATGAACATATTCGAAAACTGGCGCCGGCGGACGAGGACATCGCTCCGGAAGTGGCCGAGCAAGTCGAAATTCAAATCAAGTACGAAGGCTACATCCAAAAATCGCTGCAGGAAGTCGAGCGGCTCAAAAAAATGGAAAACAAAAAAATCCCGGAAGATATCGATTACGACGCCATCCAAGGGCTGGCGACCGAGGCGCGGCAAAAACTGAAGCAAGTGCGGCCGCTCTCAATTGCCCAGGCATCGCGCATTTCCGGCGTCAATCCCGCCGATATTTCGATATTATTAGTGTATTTGGAACAAGGAAGAATCGCGCGCGTGTCGAATGAATAAATCATGAGGGAAAGGATTGGCATATGGAGGCGACACAATTTCAATCCATGCTCGAAGAGAGAGGGATTTCCCTCTCTTCCCGGGCGCTTGCGCAGTTTGAGCGCTATTATGAACTGCTTGTGGAATGGAATGAGAAAATGAATTTGACTGCCATTACGGACAAGCCCGGCGTCTATGTAAAGCATTTTTTTGATTCGGTTTCTCCGGCTTTCTATTACAATTTTTCCGCGCCTATATCGCTTTGCGATGTCGGCGCCGGGGCGGGGTTTCCGAGCATTCCCCTCAAAATTTGCTTTCCGCAGCTGCGCATCTCGATCGTCGATTCGCTGCAAAAGCGCATCCGCTTTTTGGAGCATCTCGCAGCAGAGCTGGAACTTGCGGATGTAGCGCTGTACCATGACCGCGCCGAGACGTTCGCCCGCCAAAAGGGGATGCGCGAATCGTTCGATGTCGTCACGGCTAGAGCGGTGGCGCGCATGCCGGTGCTTGCCGAACTTTGTCTTCCGCTTGTGAAGACAGGCGGTACATTCATTGCGATGAAAGCTGCCTCAGCGCCGGAAGAGCTGAAAGAGGGGGAGAAGGCAATTTCTGTGCTTGGCGGGGAGGTGGCGGCGGTGGAAACGTTCATGCTGCCGTTCGAAGAGGGCGAACGGACGATCATTTTCGTCCGCAAAACGAAAAAGACGCCGGCTCGATATCCGCGCAAGCCGGGAATGCCGAGCAAACAACCGATTCAATAAAACCCCTTGCAGACGGCGTGGGGGTCCGTCCCTCCGCTTTGCGTCCTATGCCAAGGGAAACAAAAGACGGCCTAAAGCAGCGGCGTATGCCGGGCAAAACAGAGAATATCGGCCAAGTATGTCCAAAGGTGGTGTAGGGGGATGAAGCATCCGTTTTCGCGCTTGTTCAGCTTTGGAGAAAAAGAGCAAGAAGAAATGGGAGAAGACAAAGACCGGGAAGAAGTGCGCCATATTCCCATTTCCAGCATTATTCCAAACCGTTTCCAACCGCGCGCTGTGTTCGATGAGGAGAAAATCGATGAATTGGCGTTGACGATCCGCACGCATGGCATTATTCAACCGATCGTTGTGCGTGAATGCGGAAACGGCCAATTTGAAATCATTGCCGGCGAGCGGAGATGGCGGGCGGTGCAAAAGCTTGGCTGGACGGAAATCCCCGCTATTGTGAAAAACTTAAACGACAAAGAAACCGCCTCCGTCGCCCTCATCGAAAACCTACAACGCGAGGAATTGACGCCGATCGAAGAGGCGATGGCGTACGCCAGGCTGATCGAGCTGCACGATTTGACGCAGGAGGCGCTCGCTCAGCGCCTTGGCAAGGGGCAATCAACGATCGCCAACAAGCTGCGTCTCCTAAAACTCCCTCAGGAAGTGCAAGAGGCGCTGTTGCAGCGGACGATCACTGAGCGCCACGCACGCGCGTTAATTGTGTTGAAAGATAAAGAGAAACAGCTGAAACTGTTGCAAGAAATCATCGACAAACAGCTCAACGTCAAGCAGACGGAAGACAGGGTCGTCAAGATGCTCGAGGCTGGCGAGCGAAAGCCGAAGCCGAAACGGAAGGCGTTCAGCCGCGATATGCGTATCGCCGTCAACACGATCCGCCAATCGCTCTCCATGGTGGAAAACAGCGGCGTATCCGTCCATTCCGAAGAAGAGGAATTTGACGATTACTATCAAATTACGATTCGCATCGCGAAAAAATAATCATCAAGTCGCCTTTTGCCTCATCAAGCGCAGCTGATGGGGTTTTTTTCTTTCAGAAAACAAAGTCATTTTCCTTTTTTCATGGTAAAATAGAATTTACGAGTAAGGAATAGAGGTAGGTGGCACCGTGGGCAAAGTCATTGCTATTGCAAATCAGAAAGGCGGGGTCGGAAAAACGACAACAGCTGTCAACCTGTCGGCCTGTTTGGCGCATCTCGGAAAAAAAGTGCTGCTCGTTGACGCCGATCCGCAAGGAAACGCGACAAGCGGCATCGGCATTGAAAAAGGCGATGTCGACGAATGCATTTATAATGTCATTATTGGCGATATGAAGGCGAAAGAGGTCATTCGGCCGACGAACATTGAAAACTTATATGTCATCCCGGCGACGATCCAACTTGCCGGTGCAGAAATTGAGCTTGTTTCGGTCATTTCCCGAGAAATCCGGCTCAAAAATGCGCTTGAGCCGCTGAAAGCCATGTACGACTTTATCATTATCGATTGCCCCCCTTCGCTAGGGCTGCTGACGCTGAATGCGCTGACGGCGGCCGATTCCGTCATGATTCCCGTCCAGTGCGAATATTATGCGCTTGAAGGGCTCAGCCAGCTGCTGAACACGATTCGGCTTGTGCAGCGCCACTTAAACTATAATTTGCGCCTCGAAGGCGTCTTGTTGACCATGCTCGATGCGCGG
The DNA here is from genome assembly GCF_013096875.1 of Geobacillus sp. DSP4a. Classification (NCBI taxonomy): domain Bacteria; kingdom Bacillati; phylum Bacillota; class Bacilli; order Caryophanales; family Anoxybacillaceae; genus Geobacillus; species Geobacillus sp. DSP4a. The sequence goes on from NZ_SDLD01000031.1 coordinate 19,210, forward strand.
ACGAATTTAGGGTTGCAAGTCATTCAGGAGGTCAAAAAGTATTTTCGCGAAATGGTGTACGAAACGATCATCCCGAGAAACGTGCGGCTGAGCGAAGCGCCAAGCCACGGCAAGCCGGTGATTTTGTACGATGTCAAATCGCGGGGGGCGGAAGTGTATTTAGAGTTGGCGAAGGAGGTGCTTGAGCGTGGCTAAAGGTCTTGGCAAAGGCATTAATGCGCTGTTTCACAATCTCGAACTCGACGGAAAAGAGGGAGTGGTGCAGGAGGTCAGCATTCATGTCCTTCATCCGAATCCATACCAGCCGCGGAAAACATTTCAGCCCGAAACGATCGAAGAGTTAAAACAGTCCATTTTGCAGCACGGCATTTTGCAGCCGCTCATCGTCCGCCGGTCGGTCAAAGGGTTTGAAATTGTCGTCGGCGAGCGGCGCTACCGGGCGGCAAAAGAGGCGAACCTGCAGTTTGTGCCGGTCGTCGTGCGCGAACTGACCGATGAACAAATGATGGAGTTTGCCCTTTTGGAAAACTTGCAGCGCGAAGATTTGAACCCGATTGAAGAAGCGATGGCTTATAAAATGTTGATGGACAAACTGCATCTGACCCAGGAGGAAGTCGCCAGCCGCGTCGGAAAGAGCCGCCCGCACGTCGCCAATCATGTGCGCCTCTTGTCGCTTCCTCCCGACGTGCAAAAACTGCTTGCCGATGGAACGCTGTCAATGGGCCATGGACGTGCGCTGCTCGGGCTGAAGCAAAAAAGCAAAATGAAGTTCGTGATCGAGCGGATTGTCCGCGACGGGCTGAACGTCCGCCAGCTCGAGAAACTGATCCGGCAAATCAACGAAAATGTTTCACGTGAAACATCGAAACGGAAACCGCCGGAAAAAAGCGTGTTTCTCCGTGAGAGCGAATCGCTGTTGCGCGAAAAATTCGGCACAAACGTCACGATCAAACAGACGAAGAAAAAGGGGAAAATTGAAATCGAGTTTTTTTCTCCGGAAGACTTGCAAAGAATATTGGAACTGCTTGATGTGCAGTTCGACGAGTAGAGCGGCCTGGCAATAAGGGCCGGTTTATTTTTGCTGGAGCTAGAGAGGGTTGAACATCATGGTATTGCTAGGAACGATTGTGAACGGGCTCAGCATTGTAGCCGAGGCATTGATTGGAAAATGGTTTCACCGCATTCCCGAACGGGTAAAAGAGACGGTGATGGGAGGAATCGGGCTGAATATGCTCGGTTTGACGAACATTCGCGTGGCGAATTTGCTGCCGAGCATTCTTGTCGTGGCGGCTGCCGTGTGTGTTCTTTCATTCGTCTAATAGACGGCCGCCTCTTCGGCCGAGAGCGGACAAACGACGTCCGTGCAGAGGGAGCGCCTAAACCGGGCGTTCAAGGCGCGAAAAAGAAATCCCCTCTTTAAGAACAACAGCCGGATGAGAGGGGATTTTGCTGTTTACCATAAGGAATGCCGGTCTTTCAGAAGCGGTTGGGCGGCTCGCTCTTTACGGATGATGTGCCGCTCCGCTTCATAAATGCCGTTGGCGATCGTTTTCGCCATATTCATGACGAGATGAAGACGCGTATTTTGCAAGACGAAAAATTCCATAAACCCGCTCACATTGACGACTCCAGTAATATGGGCGTCGCCGACAGGGGGAAGTTGCTTGTTCACTCCGGCTCCGGGGCGAACCGGCCCTTTCGACACGGTGATGGCCCCGACGCTTTTCAACCGTCCGAGGCAAGCGTCGACAGCGATGATAAACGGATCGCGATGAATCAGCTGAATGGCCCCCACTTTTTCTTCCAAGTTGACCGCATGAATCGGCTCTTCAAGCGTTCCGTATACGTGAAAACGGGCCAATGGCTTCTCCTTCAGCATCGTGCCGACGAGCGGTCCAAGCGAATCGCCGGTCGAACGGTCCGTGCCGATGCAGACGACGGCAATCGGTTGAACGAGCGGATCGGGAAGCAGCGAAGTGATTCGCCAGGCGATGGACGATGCCGCCCCCTGTTCATCATAAAAAACGCGATCCCTTTCTTCCCGGGAAGAGAAAAATATCGACGGTATGCTCATGCGATTCACTCCTACTTTCGGTTCAAAATTATTAACAGTATACGGAAAATAAAAGAATCATATACATCTCGATGTTTGTTTTCTTGTCTTTTCTTTTTCGCCCGCTGCCTGCATTTGACTACAAATCGGCGGTCCATCTTGTTAAAATAAAAGCGCAGAATAGAAAAAGGTTGAGGTGTCGTCAACATTGAATGCGATGGAAAAAACGGTTAACCGGCTGCTCGAGCTGTTGACGAATGAGGAGCTATGGCTTCGAATTGGAACAGGGGCGCTTACGATTGTTCTTATCCTACTCATATGCGCCGCAGCAGTGAAAGTGTTGAAAATAGCCGTTCATAATATGTTCAAAGTGCGGGAGAAAGCACCGATCCGCATTTCGGAACGGCGAGAGATGACGTTAACGCGGCTGTTAGACAATGTGATTACGTACGTACTATATTTTATTGCGCTGTTGATGATTTTAGATACGTTTGGTGTTCCGGTCAAAGCGTTGTTGGCTGGGGCCGGGGTTGTTGGCCTGGCCGTCGGCTTCGGGGCGCAAAGCTTAGTAAAAGACATCATCACCGGGTTTTTCATCATTTTTGAAGACCAGTTTGCGGTCGGCGATTACGTCCGCATCGGCAATTTTGAAGGGTATGTGGAAGAGATCGGGCTTCGGGTGACGAAAATTAAAAGCTGGACGGGAGAAGTGCATATTTTGCCTAACGGCAGCATTACGCAAGTGACGAACTATTCACTTCACAACAGTTTGGCGGTAGTGGACATCAGCATCTCCTATGAAGAAGATATTGAAGAGGCGGAAAAAGCGATTCGTGAACTGCTGCCGCAGTTGCCGGACAAATACGAGGATATGGTCGCACCGCCGCAGTTGCTTGGCGTGCAAAACTTAGTGAACTCGGAAATGGTGCTTCGTATTACATGCGAAACGAAGCCGATGTGCCATGTCGGTGTGGAAAGAGCCATCCGCAAAGAAGTAAAGATGCTTTTAGACGAACGCGGAATCGAAATGGCATACCCAAGGTTCGTGTTGCATCGGCGAAGCGGAGAGGAGCCGCTTGATGCCAAATGGCAAGGGCAGAAATCATGACAATCATGGAGGTGAGCAGATGGAAGAGAAGGAATTTGGCTTGTATGATATCGTTGAGATGAAAAAGCCGCACCCGTGCGGCACGAACCGTTGGAAAGTGATCCGCTTAGGCGCGGATATCCGCATCAAATGCGAGGGGTGCGCCCACAGCGTTCTGTTGCCGCGCAAAGAGTTTATTCGCAAAATGAAAAAAGTGTTAGTCAGGCATGAAGAATGACAAAAGGGGCTGATCCAAAAGAGCGGTAACGCTCCTATCTGGAGCAGCATGGAAACATAGACCGCCACGAAACATCCGGTAAAGCCAAGGGTTTCAGGAGGGGGTCTCTTTCCCATACTTCGGTTGCATCTTATCAAAAAGGGGCTTTTGCGTCAGCCCCTCTTTTGCTGGACAGGGAGGGGAGAATCGATGGAAACCGTGCATGTAACGTCATGTCCGCTCAATTGCTGGGACGTTTGCGGACTCAAGGTGACCGTAAATGGCGGAAAAGTAGTGCGCATTGATGGCGACGAACATCATCCGATCACGAAAGGAACGATTTGCGGGCGCGGGCGGATGCTGAAAGAGCGGGCAAACGCCAAAGAGCGGCTCCTTTATCCGCTGAAAAAAGCAAACGGGCGATTTATCCGGGTTTCATGGGAAGAAGCACTCGATGATATCGCCGAAAAATTGTGGGACGTAAAAGAACGGTTGGGGTCGACAGCCGTGCTCCATAGCCATGACTATGCCAACAACGGGCTGCTGAAAAATCTAGACAAGCGTTTTTTCAATTGCTACGGCGGGGTGACAGAGCTTGTCGGCAGCCTTTGCTGGGGCGCGGGCATTGAGGCGCAAACATGGGATTTTGGCAATGCGTACAGCCATGCGCCGGAAGATATCGACAACAGCCGCCATATCGTCATTTGGGGGCGAAATGTCGCCCGCACGAACATGCATTTGTTTGAACGGTTGCTGGCGGCGAAAAAGCGCGGCGCGACGATCACCGTTATTGATCCGCTGTTTGGCCCGACGGCGCGCATCGCCGACCGGTACGTGTGCATCAAACCGGGGATGGATGCCTTTTTAGCCATGGGCATTATGAAAGAGCTGCTTCGGCTTCGGCTCGAGGATCGCACGTTTATCGAGCAGTATACGGTCGGTTTTCGCGATGTGGAAGAGATGTTGCAGACGATTTCGTTTGCGGAGATCGAACGGCATACCGGCGTCGGCCGCCGTGTTATGACAGAGCTCGCTGAGCTTTACAGCGACCGGCCGACGGCGACGTATCTTGGACTTGGCATGCAGCGCTATGCGAACGGCGGCAACACGATCCGCTGGATTGATGCTCTTGTCGCGGCGAGCGGCAATGTCGGCATTCCGGGCGGAGGAGCGAATTTTGGCAACTTGCAAGTGAGTGAATGCTTTGACAAAGCCGCTCTCACGCTCCCGGAACGGAAAACAGCGTCACGCACGTGGACGGTGATGAAGCAAGCGGAAGAGATCTTGCGGGCGGATGATCCGCCCATTGAGATGGTCATCGTCACGTGCGGCAACCCGCTTGTTCAGGTGCCGAATACGAATTTAATGAAAGAGGCGTTTGCCTCGGTCAACACTGTTGTTGTCTTTGAACAGTTTATGACTGATACCGCCGCCGCTGCTGATTATGTCCTTCCGGTTGCGGCTTCGTTTGAGGAAGAAGACGTTTATTGTTCGTCAATGTACCATGCGTATTTGAATTACGGGCCGAAGCTCGTCGACCCGCCGGGCGAGGCGAAGCCTGATCTTTGGATTTGGACGGAGCTGGCCAAACGGCTTGGCTTTGGCGATGCGTTCGCCTATACGCGCGAGCAGTTTCTCGCCATGGCGCTGCGCCCGTTGGAAACACACGGGATTACGCTCGAGCGGATCAAAGCCGAGCATCGCATTCTTCTGCCCGTCGAGCCGGTGCCATGGCATGACCGCCGTTTCCAAACGCCAAGCGGCAAATATGAATTCACTTCGAACATTGCCCGGCAAAAAGGAATGGACGGCCGGCTGCAAATCATGTACCCGGCTGAGTCGGAAGAAGCTCATCCGGCATTGGCCGCCAAGTATCCGTACCGGTTGTTGACGATCCATCCGCTCCGTTCAAACCATTCTCAGCATTACCCTCTCGTTCCGGCGCTGCAAACTGTGCGCATTGAAATTTCGGCTGATATTGCTGAGAAAAAAGGCCTCACCGACGGCGATCGGGCACGTGTCTACAACGACCGCGGGGCCGTTGTCGGGACGGTCAAAGTGCTTAATGGCGCTTATCCGGGAACGATCAATATTGACGAAGGACAATGGGGCGCGTTTGGCGGTCCGGTCAATGTGCTCACATCCGATTTGGAGTCAGACAACAAATGCGGCAGCACGCTGTACGATTGCTTGGTGAATATTGAAAAAGTGGCGCAGGAAACAAATGAAGCACTTTAACGTAAAGGGCGGCGGCCCAAATTGCCCCAAGGTTGATCCGCGCCGGACAGTGTTGACGTCCAACAGTTGGAAAAAGACACAAACTCCTAGTTGTTGAGGCGGATGAAAGGGGAAATATTCCCCGCCCGCGGCACGCTTGTCATTTTTTGTGCCAGCCCATATAATGAGGGAAGATGCGAACGGGAAAGAGGAGTGGAACGAATGGGATTGACAGCAGGAATCGTCGGGTTGCCAAACGTCGGCAAATCGACGTTGTTTAACGCTATTACAAAAGCAGGCGCCGAATCGGCCAATTATCCGTTTTGCACGATTGAACCGAACGTCGGCGTCGTGGAAGTGCCGGACGAGCGGTTGACCGTCCTGACCGACATGTTCCGGCCGAAGCGGACCGTGCCGACGGTTTTTGAGTTTACCGACATCGCCGGGATCGTGAAAGGAGCAAGCAAAGGGGAAGGGCTTGGCAACAAGTTTTTGTCGCACATTCGCCAAGTTGATGCGATTTGCCAAGTCGTCCGTTGCTTCAGCGATGAAAACATCACCCACGTCGCCGGCAAAGTCGATCCGCTCGCCGATATTGAAACGATCAACTTAGAGCTTATTTTTGCTGACCTGGAGACGGTCGACAAACGAATGGAGCGGGTGGGCAAAATCGCCAAGCAAAAAGACAAAGAGGCGGCGTTTGAATACGAAATTTTGCTGCGGCTGAAAGAGACGCTCGAAGCCGGCAAGCCGGCGCGCACGATCGAGTTTGCCGATGAAGAGATGAAAGTCGTCAAGCAGCTGCACTTGCTGACGACCAAACCGATGCTTTATGTCGCCAATGTCGGCGAGGACGATGTCGCTGATCCGGAGAGCAATCCGTTCGTCGCGGAAGTGCGTGAGTTTGCCAAAAGCGACAATGCGGAAGTGATTGTCGTCTGTGCAAAAATTGAAGAAGAAATCGCCGAGTTCAGCGATGAGGAAAAACAGCAGTTTTTGCAAGAGCTCGGCATTGAACAATCCGGCCTCGATCAGCTCATTCGCGCCGCCTACAGCTTGCTTGGGCTGGCGACGTTTTTTACCGCCGGTGAACAAGAAGTGCGGGCATGGACGTTTCGCAAAGGGATGAAGGCGCCGCAATGCGCCGGTATTATTCACTCTGACTTTGAGCGCGGGTTCATTCGCGCTGAAACCGTTTCATACGACGATTTAGTCGCTGCCGGCTCGATGGCGGCGGCGCGCGAAGCCGGCAAAGTGCGGCTGGAAGGGAAAGATTACGAAGTGCAAGACGGCGACATCATGCACTTCCGGTTCAATGTGTAACGCCATTGTCGACAGAGTCCGCGGCCAAGGGGCGGCAGACTGCGTGAGTTCCATGTGCAATGCCGCGGAGAAAGGAAAATGGTTGGCGGCGTGGTGAACTTCCAGTGCTAATTCTGGCGAATGTTTCCGTCATCGGAATGAAGCGGAATAGCCTTGCTTATTGCCGCCAGTCATGGTATAATCAACGAATGTGAGTAATGATTATTGCTCCTTGCCCTTCGACGGGAAGGGCCGTTTAGACCAAAAGGAGGTGACGAGCGTGAGAAAATACGAAATCATGTACATCATCCGCCCGAACATGGACGATGAAGCAAGACAAGCTCTCGTCGAGCGGTTTAACAACGTGTTGAAAGAAAACGGTGCGGAGATTACGAATGTGACGGATTGGGGCAAACGCCGTTTAGCCTATGAAATTGAAAAATATCGCGACGGCTACTACATGATTGTCAACGTCACGGCAGAGCCGAAAGCGGTGCAAGAATTTGACCGTTTAGCGCGCATCAGCGAAGACATTATCCGCCATATCGTTGTGAAAGAAGAAGAATAATTTTTTGTATATGGTACGAGGTGGTTCTGATGATTAACCGCGTCATTTTGGTCGGCAGGTTAACGAAAGATCCGGAGTTGCGCTACACTCCAAGCGGAGTGGCTGTTGCCACGTTCACGCTCGCGGTCAACCGCCCGTTTACGAATCAGCAGGGCGAGCGGGAGGCGGATTTTATTCAATGCGTCGTTTGGCGCCGCCAAGCGGAAAACGTCGCCAACTTCTTGAAAAAAGGGAGCTTGGCCGGGGTTGACGGCCGGCTTCAAACCCGCAGCTATGAAAACCAGGAAGGCCGACGCGTGTATGTGACGGAAGTGGTGGCTGACAACGTCCAATTTCTTGAGCCAAAAGGAAGCAATGAGCAGCGTGGGGCAGCAGCAGGCGGATACTATGGGGATCCGTTCCCATTCGGACAAGATCAGAACCACCGTCATTCAAGCGAGAAAGGGGTTGGCCGCCTCGATGAAGATCCTTTTGCCAATGACGGCCAGCCGATTGATATTTCCGACGATGATTTACCGTTTTGAACGATCATGGAAACGATAGAAGCGGAAAGGAGGAACGAAGCATGGCAGGACGGAAAGGCGGTCGTGGCAAACGCCGCAAAGTATGTTATTTCACGGCAAACAACATCACGCACATCGACTACAAAGACGTTGATTTGCTGAAAAAATTCATCTCTGAACGCGGCAAAATTTTACCGCGCCGTGTGACGGGAACGAGCGCGAAATATCAGCGCAAACTGACGGTCGCAATCAAACGGGCGCGCCAAATGGCGCTGTTGCCGTACGTTGCCGATGAGTGAGCTGAAAAAAGCAGTAAGGGGGACCTTACTGCTTTTTCTATTTATGCTGAGTAAACTAGATGGAAAGGAGAACGTTCATTGCGGAAAACGCACGCCCTCACTGAAGCAGCCATCGAACTCGCGCTGTTTGCCGTTTTGTTTTTGATGGCGTTGTACGTGCCGGTGATCGGCTTTGTCGCTGCCCTGTTTTTAGCGCTTCCATTTATGGTGTTTACGATGCGTCACGGGCTTGCCCCTGCCTGGTTGCTGCTCGTTGCGGCTCTCGTTGTCTCCAGCCTTATCGGTTCGTTTTTGTCGCTGCCGATGGCGCTTATGTTTGGCACTGTTGGCATAACGGTCGGCGCGATGTTGGCGAAACAGAAAAACCGCTATCTCATCTGGCTTGTCGGCGCCCTCGTGTTTTTAGCCAACATCGTGCTTGATTACATCATTTCGATTCAATTTTTCCAAGTTGACATGATCCGGGATACGCTTGGTTTAGTGCGCGAGTCGTTTGATACGGCGATGCGCATGATGGAAGCGATGGGCCAAAAGCCGCCAGCTGGGATGCAAAAGCAGCTTGAACAAGGAATCGAACTGATCGGCTACATGGTTCCGACGCTGTTTGTCATCGCTGCGTTGGCGCTCGCCTACGTGACCATCATGGTCTCGCTGCCCATTATGAAGCGGCTGAAGCTCCCGGTCGGCACGTGGCCGCCGTTTCGTGAGCTCTCCTTGCCAAAAAGCGTGCTATGGATATACATCATAGTGCTTGTTCTTTCCATGTTTCCGTTTGCCGAGGGAACTTTCCCTTATATTGCTGTATTGAACCTCTCTTATGTGCTGCAGCTTGCCATGGCAGTACAAGGATTTTCGTTTTTGTATTACGCCGCCTACAAAAAAGGCATTGCGAAAGGCGTGGTGATCGCTGGGACGGTTGTTTGTTTATTCCTGCCTTTTCTACTTTATCTTGTGGCGATATTCGGTATAATTGATTTAGGATTTGATTTGCGCCGCCGCATATAACATATAAATAATTGGATAAGGTGAGCCATTTCTTCAGTGTAGGAGCTGACTTGAATGTCCCATTTTTACGAGAGGAAAGCATACCGCTATCCGTCCTATGCGTTAGCCGCCTTGGCGGTGCTCATGGCGGCCGGCCTGTTTTATTTCCACTGGCTGCTTGGGCTGATCGGCTTTCTCACCGTTGGGTTTACGCTTTATTATGTCATTTGGTCACAGCGCTCTTTGTATCAAGAGCTGGGGCAATATATTTCCAACCTGTCGTATCGGGTGAAGAAAGTCGGCGAGGAAGCGCTTATGCAGATGCCGATCGGCATCATGCTCATCGATGAGGAAGGGAAAATCGAATGGTCGAACCGGTTTTTAGCCTCCTGCTTTAAGGAACAGACGTTGGTTGGCCGCTCGCTTGCCGAGCTGTCCGAACCGTTGGCCGCTTTCGTCAAAAAAGGAAAGGCGGACGAGGAGATTATGGAACTGAACGGAAAACAGCTGAAAGTCATCGTCCGCCGCCACGAACGGCTTCTTTACTTTTTCGATGTTACAGAGCATATGGAGCTGAAACGGCAATATGAGGCAGAGCGGTTGGCGCTGGCGATCATTTTTCTTGATAATTATGATGAAATTACGCAAGGGATGGACGATCAAGCGAAAAGCCAATTGAACAGCCTTGTAACCTCTGTGTTGAACCGATGGGCGAACGATTACGGCATCTTTTTAAAGCGAACGTCGTCGGATCGATTCATTGCCGTATTGAATGAGCACATATTGACCCGGTTGGAAAAAAGCAAATTTTCTATTTTGGATGAGGTGCGCGAGCAGACGGCCAAACACCAAGCCCAGCTCACGTTGAGCATCGGCATTGGCGCCGGCGTATCCCCACTGCCAGAACTTGGGACGCTTGCGCAATCGAGCTTGGATTTGGCGCTCGGGCGCGGCGGCGATCAAGTAGCGATCAAACACGGAAACGGAAAAGTGAAGTTTTATGGCGGAAAAACGAACCCGATGGAAAAGCGGACACGCGTCCGCGCCCGCGTCATTTCCCATGCGCTTCGCGAGCTCATCGCTGAAAGCGATAGGGTGCTCATTATGGGGCATAAATATCCGGATATGGACGCGCTCGGGGCGGCGATTGGCATTTTAAAGGTCGTTCAATCAAACCAAAAGGAAGGGTTTATTGTTGTTGACCAGGCAAAAACGGATGCAGGTGCGCAACGGCTGCTCGAAGAAATGAGAAAACATGCTGATTTATGGTCGAGATGCATCAAACCGGAGCAGGCGCTTGAGCTCGTGACAGAAGATACGCTGCTCATCGTCGTGGATACGCACCGTCCGTCGCTTGTCATTGAAGAACGACTGCTGTACCGCATGGATCATATCGTCGTCATCGATCATCATCGTCGCGGCGAAGAGTTTATTGAAGCGCCGATTCTCGTCTACATGGAGCCGTACGCTTCATCGACATCGGAATTGGTCACCGAGCTGCTTGAGTACCAGCCGAAGCGGGTGAAGCTGTCGATGCTGGAGGCGACGGCGCTTCTTGCCGGCATCGTCGTTGACACAAAGAGTTTTACGCTCCGCACCGGTTCCCGCACGTTCGATGCGGCGTCGTATTTGCGCGCCCAAGGAGCGGATACGGTGCTTGTGCAAAAATTGCTGCGGGAAAGCGTAACGAATTACGTCAGACGGGCGAAATTGATCGAGCGGACGGTGATTGATGAACACGGCATCGCCATCGCCAAGGGGGGCGAGAACGAGGTGCACGATCAAGTGTTGATCGCGCAAACCGCCGATACGCTTCTGACGCTGAGCGGCGTCGCCGCCTCTTTCGTCATTTCCAAGCGGGCAGATGGGACGGTCGGCATCAGCGCCCGCTCGCTTGGCGACATCAACGTGCAAGTCATTATGGAGAAGTTGGGCGGGGGCGGACATTTGACAAATGCTGCCGCCCAACTGTCCGGGGTGACGGTCGGAGAGGCGGAGCGGCAACTGCGCGAAGCCATTCATGACTATTTTGAGGGGGGTAAGCCATCATGAAGGTCATCTTTTTAAAGGATGTCAAAGGAAAAGGGAAAAAAGGGGAAATCAAAAACGTCGCCGACGGCTATGCCAACAACTTCTTATTTAAACAAGGGCTGGCCATTGAAGCGACGCCAGCCAATTTAAAAGCGCTCGAGACGCAAAAACAAAAAGAGCAGCGCCAGGCGGCCGAGGAGCTGGCGAATGCGAAAAAATTGAAAGAACAGCTTGAGAAGCTGACAGTAACCATTCCAGCAAAGGCAGGCGAAGGCGGCCGTTTGTTCGGCTCGATTACGAGCAAACAAATCGCCGAGTCGCTGCAAGCCCAACACGGCTTGAAGCTCGACAAGCGCAAAATTGAGCTTGCCGATGCCATTCGCGCGCTTGGATACACGAACGTGCCGGTGAAACTCCACCCAGAGGTAACGGCGACGCTGAAAGTGCATGTGACAGAACAAAAATAACGGCGACGTCTCATTTCAGGAAGCGAAGATGCCCCCGCCCGCTGCGGCGGGGCTCCTTTGCTTATTAGCTGCAACAGAGAAAGATACAACGGGGGAAAAGGTGGTGAAACGATGAGCGAGCTGTTTTCAGAACGAATTCCTCCACAAAGCATTGAAGCTGAGCAAGCGGTGCTTGGCGCCGTATTTTTGGATCCCGCTGCGTTAGTGCCTGCTTCGGAAATTTTAATCCCAGAGGATTTTTACCGTGCAGCCCATCAAAAAATTTTTCACGCCATGCTTCGCGTCGCCGACAGGGGGGAGCCGGTCGATTTGGTGACGGTGACGGCGGAACTCGCCGCTTCCGAGCAGCTTGAGGAAATCGGCGGCGTCTCCTACTTAAGCGAGCTCGCCGACGCCGTGCCGACAGCGGCCAACGTCGAATATTACGCCCGCATCGTCGAGGAAAAATCGGTGCTGCGCCGCCTCATCCGCACAGCGACATCGATCGCGCAAGACGGATATACAAGGGAAGACGAGATCGACGTTTTGCTTGATGAAGCTGAGCGCAAAATTATGGAGGTTTCCCAACGGAAGCATTCGGGCGCCTTTAAAAATATTAAGGACATTCTCGTGCAAACGTATGACAATATTGAGATGCTCCATAACCGGGATGGGGAAATCACCGGCATCCCGACCGGGTTCACCGAGCTTGACCGGATGACGTCCGGTTTTCAGCGGAGCGATTTGATTATCGTGGCCGCCCGGCCGTCGGTTGGGAAAACAGCGTTCGCCTTAAATATTGCCCAAAATGTAGCGACGAAAACGAATGAAAATGTCGCCATTTTCAGTTTGGAGATGAGCGCCCAGCAGCTGGTGATGCGGATGCTTTGTGCAGAAGGCAACATTAACGCGCAAAACTTGCGCACCGGCAAATTGACGCCGGAAGACTGGGGCAAGCTGACGATGGCGATGGGGAGTTTATCGAACGCCGGCATTTATATCGACGACACGCCGAGCATCCGCGTCAGCGACATTCGCGCCAAATGCCGCCGGCTTAAGCAGGAAAGCGGGCTCGGCATGATTGTCATCGATTATTTGCAGCTCATTCAAGGGAGCGGACGTAGCAAAGAAAATCGCCAACAGGAAGTATCGGAAATTTCCCGCTCGCTGAAGGCGCTCGCCCGCGAGCTTGAAGTGCCGGTCATCGCCTTGTCGCAGCTGTCGCGCAGCGTCGAGCAGCGCCAAGACAAACGGCCGATGATGTCCGATATTCGTGAATCCGGAAGCATTGAGCAAGACGCCGACATTGTCGCCTTTTTGTACCGCGATGACTATTACAACAAAGATTCTGAGAACAAAAACATCATTGAAATCATTATTGCCAAACAGCGCAATGGTCCAGTCGGAACGGTGCAGCTCGCTTTTATTAAAGAGTATAATAAGTTTGTCAACCTAGAGCGCCGCTTCGATGAGGCGCAAATTCCGCCGGGGGCGTAAACCGGCTCACGTTGGCGGCAGGCGCCTCCTTTCGGGTTTAATAGACGAACAAAAAGTTTATAACTGTTTAAAATGTTCGTGTTTCATTGACTTTGCACCGAAAAACTGATACACTGACAATGTTTAGACCGAGGAAACTGGAGGTGCTCGCCATGTCGTCAGTCGTTGTTGTCGGCACGCAATGGGGTGATGAAGGAAAAGGGAAAATTACAGACTTTTTATCGGAAAACGCGGAAGTCATTGCCCGGTACCAGGGAGGGAACAACGCCGGACACACGATCGTGTTTAACGGAGAGCGGTATAAGCTTCACTTAATCCCGTCGGGCATTTTTTATAAAGACAAAATTTGCGTCATCGGCAACGGCATGGTCGTTGATCCGAAAGCGCTTGTCGCCGAGCTTTCCTATTTGCATGAGCGCGGCGTTTCGACCGATAATTTGCGCATCAGCAACCGCGCCCATGTCATTTTGCCGTATCATTTGAAATTGGATGGGCTTGAGGAAGAGCGGAAAGGCGCCAATAAAATCGGCACGACGAAAAAAGGAATCGGGCCGGCGTACATGGATAAAGCAGCGCGCATCGGCATCCGCATCATCGATTTGCTCGACCGCGATGTGTTTGCGGAAAAGCTGGCCCGCAACTTGGAAGAGAAAAACATGTTGTTCGAAAAAGTGTACGGTGCCGAAGGGTTCCGCTTCGAGGACATTTTTGAAGAGTATTACGAGTATGGCCAGCAAATCGCAAAATACGTCTGTGATACATCGGTCGTATTGAACAACGCGCTTGATGAAGGACGCCGCGTCCTGTTTGAAGGAGCGCAAGGCGTCATGCTCGATATCGACCAAGGGACGTACCCGTTTGTTACGTCTTCCAACCCGGTGGCCGGCGGGGTGACGATCGGTGCTGGCGTTGGCCCGACGAAAATCAAGCACGTCGTCGGAGTGGCAAAAGCCTATACGACGCGCGTCGGCGATGGGCCGTTCCCGACCGAGCTGCATGATGAAATCGGCGACCGCATTCGTGAAGTGGGCCGCGAATATGGGACGACAACCGGCCGTCCGCGCCGCGTCGGCTGGTTTGACAGCGTCGTCGTTCGCCATGCCCGCCGGGTGAGCGGCATCACCGACTTGTCGCTCAATTCGATTGACGTGTTGACCGGCATTGAAACGTTGAAAATTTGCGTCGCCTACCGATATCGCGGTGAAGTGATCGAGGAGTTTCCAGCCAGCTTAAAAGTTTTGGCGGAATGCGAGCCGATTTACGAAGAGCTGCCGGGCTGGACGGAAGATATCACCGGGGTGAGAAGCTTGGACGAGCTGCCGGCCAATGCCCGTCACTATGTCGAACGCATTTCCCAACTCACCGGCATCCCGCTTTCGATTTTCTCTGTCGGTCCGGACCGCTCGCAAACGAACGTCGTCCGCAGCGTTTATGCATAAGCGGCTAGCGGTGAACACCAAAGCATAGATGCACATGCGTCTATGCTTTTTTCATTCGCGGAGGAAAAGCGGTCCCGTCCGTGGTCGGGGTCATGCGCGTGCGTCTATGCCCTTTTCACTGTATAGATGCAACGAAATCGTTTAACATATCCTTGGCGGAAAAGTGGCTCATCCATTTTTGACTGTCGAAGGCAAGCCTATGGTTTGCTCCTCAAAATGGCAGCGGGCAAAGGATGATTTCGTTTTTATAACGTGGTAAATTAATAATGATAGCATTCCATCGCAAAAGGAAGGGCGTGAGCGAGATGGAAAAACGCATTTTAGTTGTTGACGACGAAAAACCGATTGCCGATATTTTGCAATTTAACTTACAAAAAGAAGGGTACGAAGTCATCTGCGCCTATGACGGCGAGGAAGCGCTGCAAAAAGTGGAAGAAACGATGCCGGATTTGATTTTATTGGATATTATGCTGCCGCTGAAAGACGGCATGGAAGTATGCCGCGAGGTGCGGAAAAAATACGACATGCCGATCATCATGCTGACGGCGAAAGATTCCGAGATTGATAAAGTGCTTGGTTTGGAGCTGGGGGCGGACGATTATGTGACAAAGCCGTTCAGCACGCGCGAGCTGCTGGCGCGAGTCAAAGCGAACTTGCGCCGCCATGCGCAAACAGCCAACCAAGAGGAAGTGGAGAATGAAACGAATGAAATCGTCATCGGGCCGCTTGTCATCCGTCCAGATGCGTACGTCGTGCAAAAACGGGGGGAGACGATCGCGTTGACCCATCGCGAATTTGAACTGCTCCACTATTTGGCGAAACATATCGGCCAAGTGATGACGCGCGAACACTTGCTGCAAACGGTTTGGGGCTACGACTATTACGGCGATGTGCGCACGGTCGATGTGACGGTAAGAAGGCTGCGTGAAAAAATCGAAGACAACCCTTCCCATCCGTCGTGGATCGTCACAAGACGGGGCGTCGGCTATTATTTGCGCAACCCGGAACAGGAGTCATGAGTCGGCATGAAAAAAGTAGGGCCATTTCGTTCGATCCGCTTTAAGTTTGTTATTATTTATGTGCTGCTCATTCTTGTTGCCATGCAAATCATCGGCGTGTATTTTGTCCGTAAGTTGGAAACGGAGCTTGTGCAAAATTTCAAAAACTCACTGAACGAACGGGTGACGCTGCTCGCCTATAACGTCGAGCAGGCAATGAATCGGGAGCGCGATGAAAAAAGCCCGACATTGGAAGAAGACATCCGTTCGCTTCTTCATGATTTCGTTTCTCAAGATATTTCCGAAGTGCGCGTCATTGATGCCAAAGGGAAGGTGTTGGCGACGTCGAATCCGTATATGCAAAACATCGTCGGGAAGCGGACGACGGAGATTTACGTGAAGCGTTCGCTCGTCACCGGCGAAACTGTCGACCGGATGATGCTTGATTCAAGGACAGGCCATCGTATGTACATTTCCTCGACTCCGATTAAGACGAGCGGGGAAGTCAAAGGGGTCATTTACGTTATTGCCTCAATGGAAAACGTCTTTTCGCAAATGCGGCAAATCAACATGATTTTGGCGACTGGGACGGGGATCGCGCTCGCCATTACCGCCGTGCTCGGCATTTTTTTGTCACGCACCATCACCCGGCCGATTTCCGATATGCGCCGGCAAGCGCTGGCGATGACAAGGGGCGATTTTTCCCGCAAAGTCAAAGTGTACGGCTACGATGAAATCGGCCAGCTGGCGATGACCTTTAACAACTTGACGAAAAAACTGCAGGAAGCGCAGGCGACAACGGAAGGCGAACGGCGCAAGCTTGAGTCGGTGTTGACGCACATGACCGATGGCGTGATCGCGACCGACCGCCGCGGCCGCGTCATTCTCATTAATGATGCGGCGTTAAACATTTTGAATGTTTCACGTGAAACAGTGCTGTCGAGTTCGATCGTCGACGTGCTCGGCATCGCTGACCAATATACGTTTGAAACGCTGCTCGAGGAACGCGACTCACTCATTTTGGATTTCAGCACCGATGAGGAATTGTACATTTTGCGGGCGTCACTATCGGTCATTCAAAAAGAGGGCGGGTTTGTCAACGGGCTGATTGTCGTTTTGCACGACATCACCGAGCAAGAAAAAATCGACCGCGAGCGGCGGCAGTTCGTCGCCAATGTCTCGCATGAGCTGCGCACGCCCTTGACGACAATGAAAAGCTATTTAGAGGCATTGGCGGATGGCGCCTGGCAAGATAAAGACATCGCTCCAAGGTTCATTCAAGTCGTGCAAAATGAAACGGAGCGCATGATTCGGCTCGTCAACGACTTGCTTCATCTGTCGAAGCTCGACAGCAAAGATTACAAGCTGAAAAAGACATGGATCAATTTTTCGGCTTATTTTCATAAAGTGATTGACCGGTTTGAACTGACAAAAAGCGATAACATCCGGTTCGTTCGTAAAATTCCGCGCCAGGCGATTTTCATCGAAGTGGATGAGGACAAAATCACACAAGTATTGGATAACATCATTTCCAATGCGTTGAAATACTCTCCGCAAGGCGGGACGATCACGTTCCGCGTCCGCGAGCTGGCCGACGAGATCATTGTCAGCGTCAGCGACGAAGGGGTCGGCATCCCGAAGGCCGATTTGGCGAAAATTTTTGAGCGTTTTTACCGGGTCGATAAGGCGCGGTCGCGCAAATTGGGCGGCACCGGCCTCGGACTGGCCATTGCCAAAGAAGTCGTGCTCGCCCATGGCGGGACGATTTGGGCGGAAAGCAAAGAACATAAAGGGACGACGATTTATTTTACGCTGCCGCTAGAACGGGAGCAAAAGGATGACTGGTACGATGTATGAAGCGATCAAAACAGTTGTGTTGACGTCGCTTGTGCTCATCAGCATTATGATGACGTTTGCTTTATGGACGTATCATCCTAAATATGACGTGCTGCAAAACGACGAGTATATTCAGCACGTTTCCGTCAGCAATACGCAAGTTGATACGGCGATGGTCGTGCAGCCAAAGCAGGTGCTCATCCATAAAGGCGGAGCCCACTACGCCCTCACGAAAGAGGAAAAGAAAAATGAAGTGCTGAAAGAAGTCAAAAAATGGGCGCTCGACGATTTTGAGAACATTTCATCTTCCGTCCCGCAAGGAAAGTTTTTGTCGTTTTTAGACGGAAAAGAGCGGCTGGAAATCATTTACCCAGACGAGCTGCCGATCGATATTTACCGGTTGATCTTCACGGTGGAAGATAGAGGGCTTGATGGCTTGGCATTTGACCGCATTCTCGTTCCATTCAGTGAAGGGGATAAATTCCCAGTCTATTTTATCGCAACCGATAAGCACAAAATTTATAAGGCGACCGCCAGTGACGCTTCGCAGGACGCCATCAGCCGGCTGGCGAAGGAGGCCAACCATTTTCCCCGTTATTTCGCTTATCCGGTCAGCGAGACGAAGCAGCTTTATTTGCCGGAAAAAGAAGTGGAGCTTAGCAGTTTGCAATACTACACCGATGAGTTGGACGCCGATAAGTTTAAAGAAGCGCTGTTTAGCGACCCGAGCTTTGTGAAAAAGGACTTGATTCCGTTTGGCGAGGAGTACACCGATGGTTCGCGGCTGATGGACGTCGATTTCTTTCAGCGCATGCTGCTGTATGTCAATCCGGCAGCCCGTGTCTCCAATATGGGCCAAACTGATCAAGAAACTCACTTCATTCAAAAAAGCATTGATTTTGTCAATGAACATGGCGGCTGGACTGATGTATACCATTTTGCCCGTTGGAGTGAAGAAGATCGGAAAGTCATTTTCCGGCTTGTTGTCAACGGGTATCCGGTTTTTAATGAATACGGCATGTCGGAAATCGTGGAGACGTGGGGGGCGAGCGATTTAATGAAATATCAGCGCCCGCTCTTCCGTCTGGAAATCCCCGACCGCACCCGAACCCCGAAAACGCTGCCGTCCGGCCGTGAGATCGTCAAACAGCTTGAACAAGCGAAAGGCGTTCGCAAATCGCTCGTGAAAGATATCGCCATCGGCTACGAGCTCGTCAAAGATCCGGAACGGGAGAAAGTGATTCGTCTGGAACCGGCGTGGTTTTATTTGTACGAGCAAACGTGGAAAAAAGTGAGCGACGATGGGGACGGCGGAGGAGGGGGAACGAATGGATTGGAGTAAAACGAAGACGATTTTCATCATTGTGTTCCTCATCCTCGACTGCTTTTTAGTGTATCAGTTTATGGAAAAACGAAACAGCAGCCAGCTTGATGTCATTTTGGAAACGACCATTGAAGAGCAGCTCGAAGCGAACGGCATCACGTATGTGGAGCTGCCGAAAGAAGTGACGAAAGCGGCGTACGTCAGCGGCAAAAGCCGAGCGTTTACCGCCGCCGATACGAAAAAACTGTCCGCGCAAAAAGCAAAAATCGAAGAAGGAGAAACGAAATTGAAAGGAACGTTTCTCCATCCCATTGCTTTAAATGTCAGCGACCCGTACCAGTTGCGCGAGTTTTTGCGGCGCTATATTTTGGATGGGGAGCAGTACGCCCTTTGGTCATTTGATGAAGGGGAAGGAACGGTAATTTGTTACCAAGTGTACGAAGGCAAAATGATTTATGGCAACGAAAACAGCAAGCTCATCATTCATGTCAATAAGCAGCAAAAAGCGGTTTCTTATGAACAGACGATGCTCGATGACTTGGAAAAATACGAGCGGAAACAAGACATCGTTCCGGCCATTAAAGCTCTTGAGACGCTGTACCGGAAAGGGCATTTGCAGCCGGGCGACCGCGTCACGAAAGTGGAGCTTGGCTATTACGGGCTTGTTCAATTTACTGCATCCCAAGTGTTGACTCCAACTTGGCATATTGTTGTCAATCGGAAGGAAGACTATTTCGTCAATGCGTTTGAAGGGCAAGTGATCAATGATCAAGGAAATGTGCTGGAGTGAAAGAACATGACGATGCGATTTAGTGTACTGGCCAGCGGCAGCACCGGCAACGCGTTTTACGTTGAAACGGACCGCCAACGCTTGCTCGTCGACGCCGGGTTGAGCGGCAGGCAGCTTGAGCAGCTGTTTGCCGAAATCGGCCGCCATCCAAAGGAGCTTGATGGGCTGCTTGTCACCCATGAACATAGCGACCACATTAAAGGGCTTGGGGTGCTCGCTCGCAAATACCGCCTGCCTGTGTATGCGAATGAAAAAACATGGCGGGCGATGGAACAGGCCGTCGGCGACATTCCGGCCGAACAAAAATTTGTCTTTCCACTCGGCGCGGTGAGGACGTTCGGCGATGTGGATGTCGAATCGTTTGGCGTCTCTCACGATGCGGCTGAACCGATGTTTTACGTCTTTCACTACGGGGGAAAAAAGCTTGCGTTGCTCACCGACACCGGCTACGTGAGCGAGCGGATCAAAAAGACGATCGAAAATGCGGATGTGTTCGTGTTTGAAAGCAACCACGACGTCGGGATGCTGCGGATGGGGAGATATCCGTGGAGCGTCAAGCGCCGCATTTTAAGCGATGTCGGCCATATTTCGAACGAGGAAGCAGGGCTGGCGCTTGCCGATGTGATCGGGGAGCGGACAAAACAAGTGTATTTGGCTCATTTAAGTCAAGATAACAATATGAAAGAGCTGGCGCGCATGACCGTGACGCAAGTGTTGGAACAGAAAGGCTTAGCGGTCGGCGCCCGCTTTCGTTTGTATGATACCGATCCGCGTCGGGCGACGGCACTAGCGTATGTATAAAGCCCGTTTTGCCGAAACTGAGGGAGACACATTTGTTGGATTTTTTCTCCTGTTCATGATTATAATGAGGGATGGAGACGAATGCGGAAAGGGTGGTGAATGTGGGATATTACGATGACCATTACGAAGCGCACGGGCAAACGAGACGGAAACGGCGCAGCGGTTCGTTTTTGTCCACGCTTGTCGGCGCTGTGTTAGGAGGATTGCTCGTCCTCATGTCCATTCCGGCGCTTTCCCGTTGGGACGTCCTCCCGTACGACGTCGTGCCGTCGCAAGAGGAACGAGGGGAGCCGGAAGGGGAAAGTGAAGCTCCTGCGGTTCGGCAAAGCGTTTCCGTCGATGTGACGACGGCGGTGACAAAGGCGATCGACCAAGTATCGGATGCGGTTGTCGGCGTTGTCAACATTCAAGAAGCCAGCTTCTGGTCGCAAGGAGGCGAGGCTGGCGTCGGATCGGGCGTCATTTACAAGAAAGCGGGAGGACGGGCGTTTATCGTCACGAACCATCATGTTGTTGAAAACGCCAGTCAGCTCGAAGTGAGCCTCAAAGATGGGACGAGAGTGCCGGCGAAGCTGCTGGGCAGCGATGTGCTGATGGACTTGGCTGTGCTGGAAATCGATGCAAAGCATGTGAAAAAGGTGGCTGAGTTCGGCGACTCCGACGCGGTAAAGCCAGGAGAGCCGGTCATCGCCATCGGCAACCCGCTCGGCCTGCAGTTCGCCGGGTCGGTGACGCAAGGCATTATTTCCGGGACGAACCGGACGGTGGAAGTTGACTTGGACCAGGACGGCGCTCCGGATTGGAATGCGGAAGTATTGCAGACAGACGCAGCCATTAACCCGGGCAACAGCGGCGGCGCCCTCGTCAACATCAAAGGGCAAGTCATCGGCATCAACTCGATGAAAATCGCCCAAGAGGCGGTTGAAGGCATCGGGTTCGCGATCCCGATCAACACGGCCATTCCGATCATTTCGGACTTGGAAAAATACGGACAAGTGCGCCGTCCGTACATGGGCGTTGAACTTCGCTCGCTGAGCGACATCCCATCGTACCATTTGCAGGCGACGCTCCATTTGCCGCCGAATGTAACAGAAGGGGCCGCGGTCATCCAAGTCGTGCCGATGTCGCCAGCCGCCCAGGCAGGCTTAAAACAGTTTGATGTCATCGTGGCGCTTGATGGCGAAAAAATCCGCAATGTGCTCGACTTGCGCAAATATTTGTATACGAAAAAATCGATCGGCGACCGGATGGAAGTCACGTTTTATCGTGATGGGGAAAAACGCACGGTCACGATGAAGTTGGCGCGTGAGTCGTATTAAACGAAAACGATGGAGGAGCGGAAACGCTCCTTCTTTTTTCCACAAGGAAAGGAGCGAGAATGATGATATTCACATGTGAGGAGCACATCGATATGGCCATTGACGAATATGTGGATGAGACGGAGCAGGCCCCTGATGTCATGTTTGTGGATAACAGCGAAAAACTGTGCCGTTTTTGCGAGAAAAAGGCTGTCTATGCCGTAGGATGCTGATGTTTTTGCACAATATGTGGATATGTGTTGTGTATATGTGGATAAATATTGTTGATAAGTTGTTTGTAAGGTGGGGATGATGTGTGCATATTTCCATTGCCGCTGTGGGCAAATTGAAGGAAAAATATTTAATTCAAGGGATCAATGAGTACACAAAGCGTCTGTCCGCATATGCAAAAATTGAGATAATTGAGGTCGCCGATGAAAAAACCTCCGAACGGGCAAGCGAACTTGAGGAAGAGCAAATCAGACAGCGGGAAGGCGAGCGGCTGTTGGCGAAAATTCCGCATGACGCCCACGTCATCGCGCTTGCGATTGAAGGAAAGATGAAATCGTCCGAGCAATTTGCCGCCCGTCTTGACGAGCTTGCCACTTACGGCAAAAGCAAAATCGTTTTTATCATCGGCGGTTCGCTCGGTTTAAGCAAACAAGTGATGGCGCGCGCTGACGAGGCGTTGTCGTTTTCGAAAATGACGTTTCCTCACCAGCTCATGCGTCTCATTTTGCTCGAGCAGATTTACCGCGCATTTCGGATTAACCGGGGGGAGCCGTATCACAAGTGAGCCGTCCCCTTTTACTTTGGGGGATGTTTTTTAATACTTTTTTCTCAGTTTAGCTGGTTTTGTTCCGATAATGTTTCGTGTGATACATAAATGGTGACACGATGTTCGGACGTTTTATCGGCAAACAACGACTTTAACATCGCCCCAAGAGGCAAGGGGTATGCGTCGTTAGTCGCCGTAACAAGATCAATCAAAGGGCCCTCACCACCTTATTGAACTATTCCTCTTCTGTCATCCATTACTGAAAAGGATGAAGAAGTTTGCCTTGGCAGTGCAGCCGAGGATAGCCCCATTTTTTCGTTAATGTATGGTGGCTGCGCCGTTTTTGCTTAGGCCGGACGGTGCGGAGAAAACAAAAAGGAGCTGCCCCGTCACGCAACTCCCCCGCATTGGGCTGATACTTTATTTTTGCCGCTTTCTTTCGAACGGAGCAATAAATGGTCGGCATAAATGTACGCTTTTTCAATTGACATCGTTCCTTCTGCTTGACAAAAGTAAAGACCGAACGACGACGTATAGGCAATGGGACGTTTCGCCGCCATATAATCGACCAACACGGTGCTGCGGCGCACGGCTTCTCGAATCTCCTCGACAAGCCGGACGCTCTCTTCAAACGTGCGATGACGCAAAAACATCGTAAATTCTTCACCGCCGCTGCGGAACAAAAAATCGCCCTCTTTGAGAAACTGTTTCAAGGTTGAGGCAAAATGGCGGATCACCTCGTCGCCGACGGCATGGTTATACGTGTCGTTGATCGTTTTAAAATTGTCGATATCGGCGACGACGACGCCAATCCATTCACCGGATCCGTTTAGCTTGGCGATCGTTTTGTCCATGTAGGCACGGTTATGGATGCCGGTCAAAAAGTCGGTGTAGGCCATTTTTTCGAAGTGGTCGCGTTCTAGTTTATGCTGGATGCTTTGCGATTTGGAAAAGAACGAGCGGCTGACGAAGTAATTCAGCAAAAATAAGCTCAAAAGCATATCCCACCGCTGTTCTTGCAAAAAGAGAAATAACAGACCGTTTGTCAGCGCCGTTTTTCCCATGTCCATCCAGCTTCTCGTCTTAATAAAGTCCAACGCCTCGCGCTGTGTCTGAATGTCGCCGGTTATATAAAAAATGATGATCAGGCAACAGTCAGTCAAAAAGGAAACGACGATGACGAGCAGGAATAAAAGCAGCCAGAAGCCAATGGACGGAATAGACTGAAACAGCGGACCAAGGAGATTGTATAAGGCAAACGCGAGCGAATTGAACGTCACAAACGAGCCGATGTTGTACAATGTGTGCAGCCATTCATCGGGTTCCGCTGTTTTCAAATATTTTTTTGCTATATGTTCAGTCAAGCGAAACAACGCTTCAAAGATAAACAGCCCGAACGGGCCGGCAAATAAGGCGAACGATAAACTATAGTTAATGCCGTAATCAACGGGAATATTGTTTTTCGTTTTGTCTATGACGCGCAAGTGCGAATACAAGCTGGAAAACAGCCAATAAAACAGCAAGGCGATCATATATGTACGATCGAAGGAAGGCGGTTTTGACATAACCGCAACAGCAATCGATGCGAAAAAAACGGAAAAAATAACCGGTCGCGCTCGGAATAACATGTCGACTCTCTCTCCTATTATCTGACCTCTGACAACTTCAGCGCTGGCGAAGCGATGCCAAAAAGAGGATGATCACTCCTATGCCGGTGGCCGTTGGCGATCAATTGACGGATTGTTAGACAGACAAGGCGGATGGCGATCGGAAACAGCTGCTTCTTGGCGTTGGCGGCGTCAATCATGTTCCCCATGGGAACAAACGAACATATAACTAATTCTATTATAGTACTATATAACCAATTCTGAAAATAGAAAAAAAGCGGCTGTCTCCGTCTTTTTTCGTCAAAATTTGACATCATGAGCGATGCCGCTAGATCCTGCCTCTTTCGTTGTATATAATACGAGCGGCGAAAGGACGGGGATCAAACATCGATCGTTCCATCAGCACCATCGGGCGGGGACGAGAGACCGCGAGTTTCTGGAAATCAAATGTACGCCGGACTGAGGGCGCTGCACTTCCGAGCTGAGCCTATGGAAAATCGCGGCGACGGAAGTGCGCAGCGTTGCCTTCGTTGATCGCGGTCAAGACTGTTTCAACGGTCATTGGCCCATTCGGCATCTATCTGTTTGCCTGCCCGATAAAGGAAACGGCATTTTCGTTGGCGAAAACAATAGTAAGGGGCGACCGCCGCTCTGACCGCGATGGCCATCGTCTGTGCCGCTGCGGCCTAGTGGCTTGCGCCGCACGGATATGAATCCGCTGTTCGTGCGGCCGGCTGCGTTTGCATCGTTATGGCCATGTGTCGCCCCGTTTCACGACATCGAGGAGGGAAAAAGATGAAGGTCGTCATTGCCCCAGATTCGTTTAACAACCCATACGCCGCAAGTCCCCCGCCTCTAAGCGAAGCGTAGGCGGGGGATACGCGGCGTCCTTTTTTTTACTTTTGATCAAAAAAAGTAAAAAAATGGGAGAATCGATGAAAAAAGAATATAGACTCCCATGACAAAAAAATTTCGTCACCATCGGAAGGATGAAAACAACCTTCTGTCGAATGGTCTCCTTGCAGCTGGGGTCATGAGGTCGTTGTATCTATGGTACGTAAAAGTCCGATATATAGACGGACCCCAGTAGTCTGGTGCACTACGGAATGTCGCTCCCTTGAGGGAAGCACGCAGGATAGAATGCTTGAACAAAGGCTACTGCACCAGCTGTTTTTGAGAACGAAGCAGGGAGGGAGACCGCTGCGCGTCTTGTATGAACGCTGTTGCGGATTGGACGTGCATAAGCAATCGATTACGGCTTGCGCCCTTACCCCTGAAGGAAAAGAGATTCGCACGTTTGGTACGCTGACCGACGATCTCGAGGAGTTGG
>NZ_SDLD01000032.1:0-39651 GCF_013096875.1 Geobacillus sp. DSP4a
TTCTGTTGTGTTTCCGTGCTTGGTCACGAGATACACGGGAAACCCGGTGTATCGTGAAACACCCGGAAAGAAAAAGGCAAGAAACCCCCACTTCAACGCCTACAGGCGTAAGTGGGGGAGGTTCATAACCAGGCCTTCTCTCGCGTCCCCAAACACTGATTAAGCGAAAGTCACCGTTTTTCACCGGCCTTCTAGAAAAAAAGAGGGAAGCGCTTATTGTGCGCTTCCCTCTTCATTTTCGCGTTTGTTGTAATCGTATTTCGACGGATCGACCGGTTTGAAGCCTTTTGGGGTATAGAACCGGAGCAAATCGCCGTAAACAACCTTATCCGACAGGTCGAGCTTCGTGCGGACGATTTGTTCGAGACGTTGAATCTCCGGCGTTTCTTCAAGCGGCTCGCCCGTTTTCGTATCATAGTACTTGCCGTTGACCGCTGTCACGGTTGGCGTTACGAAGTCACCGTTGCGGAACGGGATGATTTCTTGATGGTCCGGCGACAACAAGTCCGTTCCGAAGTGGACGTAATTTTTCGTGTCGATGCCAAGCAAATGCAGCAAAGTCGGCAACAAGTCGATTTGGCCGCCGAATTCATGAATGACGCCGCCTTTTATGCCTGGGACATGGATGAACAGCGGCACTCGTTGTAACTGGGCGTGTTCATACGGCGTGATTTCCTTGCCTAAAATTTGCGACATGGCCTTGTTGTGATTTTCCGAAATGCCATAATGGTCGCCGTACAAAATAATGACCGAGCGGTCGTACAGACCGGATTTTTTCAAGTAATCAAAGAACTCTTTGATGGCCTCATCCAAGTAGCGGGCCGTTTGGAAGTAACGGTCGACCGTTCCGTCTCCCGTCGTTGCCGGCGGGATTGTGGCATCTTCCTCGCTGATCGGGTACGGGAAGTGGTTCGACAGTGTAATAAATTTCACATAGAACGGCTCTTTCAACGTTTCCAACAGCGGGATCGACTCCCGGAAGAACGGTTTGTCTTTCAACCCGTAGTTCAAGACGTCCTCGTCGTTCATATCATAGTAGCTGGCGTCAAAGAAATGATCGAACCCAAACGATTTGTAAATTTCATCGCGGTTCCAAAACGATTTGTAGTTGCCGTGGAAAACCGCGCTTGTGTAACCGTATTGGCGCAAAATGGCAGGAGCCGCATGGTACGTATTTTGCCCTTTCGTCGTGAAGACGGCCCCTTGCGGCAGGCCATAGAGCGAGTTTTCGAGCATAAACTCTGCGTCCGATGTTTTCCCTTGACCCGTTTGATGGAAGAAGTTATCGAAATAGAATGTGTTCGGATCGCGGGTGAGCGAGTTTAAAAACGGCGTCACTTCCTGGCCATTCAGTTTGTAGTTGATTAAAAAGTTTTGGAATGACTCCAAGTGAATATAGATGACGTTCATTCCTTTGGCGACGCCGAAATACTTCGGATTCGGCTCGGCATATGTCGCCTGCACATGGTTCAATACGGTTGTGATGTCGCTTTTGTTCGCGAACGCCCGTTGTGTCGACGATTTCATGCTTTGGATCGTGTCATAGATCAAGTAGTTGTATACCCCTAAATATTTGACGATATAGTTGCGGTCAAACGTTCTAGTCAACAGCTGCGGGCGGTCGGCTTCCGCGAGCGCCAAGTTGACGCTGAACATTAAAATGGCCGAAGCAAAAATAACGCCTTTTTTGACGCGACCGGCCCGCACCGGCGGAAGCGGGAACCGTTTCGAGAACACGATCACTGCCAAAATGATCGTGTCCAAGAAATAAAGCGGGTCATACCATCTGAGCAATTCCAAAATGCTGCCGCCGAGATCGCCAAAGTTTTTCGTTTGCGTCAACGTCGGCAATGTAATAAAATCGCTGAAAAAGCGATAATAGACGATATTGGCGTATAAAATGAACGACAAAATGAAATTAATAGTAACGAGCCGCCTATATACCCGTGTTTCTCTGCCCAATAGGGCTAAGCCAAAGAAAAACACCGCCGAGCTGATCGGATTGATCAACAGCAAAAACTCCTGCATGGAGTTGCTGATGCCAAGGTTAAATTCCGCTAGATAGGCGACATACGTCTTCAGCCAAAACAAGAGCACCGCCAAAATAAAAAAACCAATATATTGGTTAGGGAGAGAACGGCATTTTGTCAACAATTTCTTTCCAATCGTTTTCACGTTCTCTTCTCCTCCTTTGCCTCGTATTCTCGAAAGATCCATTTCTATTTCTATTCTTCTATGAACAGCTTCCGCGCATAGCAGTCAGCATTTTGTCCTGACATCATTTTACATCGGAACGTCTCCATGTCAAGTAGCATAATACGTCTTTTGCCAAAAGTCAATGGAATGTTTTTTAAGGATTGACGGGCGCCTCCTTCCTTGCCACCTCGTTTCCCTGTATGGCGATGGACTGCCACTCATATAGACGAATGGAAATCGAAAAGGTTTCAACTGCCCTTCTGAAAACGTCCCGATGCGCGTGGCCATGCCCTTTACCCATTTTATTAGACAACGAGGACATTATGATAAAAATTATTGGCTGTACCGGAATCGGCTTGTTTTTGGTATATTTTTTCTATGCATCATCCACAAACTATAAGGAAGAACTGGATGAAGGGAAAGAGGTAAGCCATGCCAATGAATCCAAAAGGCAAATTTTTTGATCCGCCGAAAATTCTCGTGTCCGGATTTGCGCTCATTATTTTGATTGGAGCGCTGCTGTTGATGCTTCCTGTTGCGACCGTGGATGGAAAGGGGTTGCCGTTTTTAGACGCGCTGTTTACAGCGACTTCCGCGACGTGCGTAACTGGACTTGTTGTCGTCGACACCGGGACGACGTTTACCCTGTTTGGCCAGCTCGTCATTTTGGCGCTCATTCAAGTCGGTGGGCTCGGATTTATGACGTTTGCGACGCTGTTTGCCTTTTTGTTTGGCAAACGCATTTCGTTGAAAGAACGGCTCATCCTCCAAGAGGCGCTCAATAATTTGACGATCGAGGGCATCGTTCGGCTCGTCAAACGCATTTTCCTTTTTACTGTTGTGATTGAAGGGATCGGCGGGGTGTTGCTCTCAATCCGCTTTGCCTTTGACATGCCGCTCGGCCGGGCGATTTACTTTGGCTTTTTCCATGCGATTTCGAATTTTAACAACGCCGGGTTTGATTTAATGGGTGAGTTCCGCAGCTTGACCGGCTATGTGGACGATCCGGTCGTCAGCCTTGTTGTGCCGATTTTGATTATTTTAGGCGGAATCGGCTTTATTGTCATGAATGAAGTGTACGAGTATAGGCAGACGCGCCGCCTTTCCCTTCATACGAAGGTCGTCGCCATTACGACGGCATGGCTGCTAGTAGCCAGCATGGCGCTGATATTGCTGCTGGAGTGGAACAATCCGAAGACGATGGGGCCGCTGTCGCTCTCAGGCAAGTTTCTGTCCGCGTTTTACCAGGCGGTCACTCCGAGAACGGCGGGCTCGAATACGCTTAACATCCCGGATTTGACGCAGCCGACGCTGTTTTTGATCATTTTCCTCATGTTTGTCGGCGCTTCCCCCGGTTCAACAGGCGGAGGGATCAAAACGACGACATTTGCGACATTGCTCGGTGCGGTATGGTCGCAAATTCGCGGAAAAGAGGATGTCATTTTATTCCGGAAACGGATCGTGTACGATACGGTGTACAAGTCGCTGACCGTGACAATGAGCGGGCTGTTTATCGTCATGTTTGTCACGATGGTGTTGACGATCACCGAGAGCGGAAAAGACTTTCTCATGATTTTATTCGAAGCGACGTCGGCGTTTGGGACCGTCGGACTGTCGATGGGACTGACTCCAGAGTTGTCTCCGCTCGGAAAGGCGGTCATTATCTTGACGATGTTTGCCGGCCGCGTCGGTCCGCTGACGATCGCGTACGCGGTCACGCTGCGCCGTCAGCCTGATCCGTTCCGCTATCCGAAAGGGAAAATTATGATTGGATAGAGGCAAGACAGGAAAAAGAAAGAAAGCATAAAGATAAGGACGGTTTATGCGAAAAAGCGGCTCAAAGGCAGAGAAAATCGTTGTTTTTTCCGCTTTTTCACTGTTTACGGAGAAAAGGGGGAGGAGTAATATATGGAAGCAGAAACAACTGAATATTTAGCGCTGAATCCGTCATGGAGCGGGGGACCCACTTGTTGCAACGCTCGTTGCTAGGGGTGAATCCGAAAGGACGGGCATCTCTCCAAGCCCGAACCCGACAGCTAACCTCGCAAGCGCTTTGGGGAGGGACGAGTATGGTTTTGAACCAAACGTAGCCGTTGAGCGCGTCCTCAGCGGTTTTTTCTTTTTGAATCAACTCGAATATGCTTTGGGAGGAACGGAAGCATGGCTTCGTTAAAACGTTTGTTGATTGGGAAACCGATGGAGACAAAACGGCTCAAACATGAAAAATTGCCGAAATGGAAAGCGTTGGCCGTTTTTTCTTCCGATGCGCTGTCATCGGTGGCTTACGCGACGGAAGAAATTTTGCTTGTGCTTGCTTTATTAGGGACAAGCGTCTTTTTCTATTCGCTGCCGATCGCGGTGGCGATTTTAGTATTGCTTTTGTTAGTGACCTTGTCGTATCGGCAAATCATTTACGCGTTTCCGTCCGGCGGCGGGGCGTATGTCGTCGCCCGCGACCATTTGGGGACGAAAATTAGTTTAGTGGCCGGGGCGGCGCTGATGATCGATTATATTTTAACTGTCGCCGTCAGCATCAGCTCCGGCGTCGCCGCGCTGACATCGGCGTTTCCGGGGCTGCTGCCGTGGAAAGTGGAGCTCGCTGTCGCTCTTGTCTTGCTTTTAATGGTGCTCAATTTACGCGGCATTACCGAATCCGCAACGGTTTTCGCCTACCCGACGTATGTGTTCATTGGCTTCGTTCTTGTGATGATCGCTGTCGGCGGGTGGCAGTTGTGGCAGGAAGGATGGCATGGGTTTACGATGCATGAGCATGCTTCCACAGCTCACATGTTTGCGTCCGGTTACAGTTTGTTTATTTTGCTGCGCGCCTTTTCATCGGGATGTTCGGCGATGACTGGGGTCGAAGCAATCAGCAACGGCGTGCCGGCGTTCCGGCCAGACAGTTCAAAAAACGCCGCCATTACGATGGGATGGATGTCCACATTGCTTGGCGTGATGTTTTTAGGCATCACCGTGTTGGCGGCGGGATTCGGCGTTACTCCGACCGAGCATCAAACGGTCATTTCGCAAATCGGACGCCATGTGTTTGGGAATGGTCTTTTGTTTTACTTGTTTCAGCTGGCGACGATGGTCATTTTAGTGCTCGCGGCGAATACGAGTTTTGCCGGGTTTCCGCAGTTGACGTCGATTATGGCGAAGGACGGTTTTTTGCCGAGAAGCTTGGCGGCCCGGGGCGATCGCCTTGTGTTTTCCAATGGCATTATATTGTTGAGCGTGCTGGCGATCGCATTGATCATCGCGTTTCATGCCAAAACCCATTCGCTCATCCCGCTTTATGCGGTTGGCGTCTTTCTTTCCTTTACGATCGGTCAGAGTGGATTGATTAAAAAATTATGGAATCGGGAAGAAGGACGGAAATTCGGCGTGCTGCTCACCGTCGGAACGGGAGCGGTGGTCACCGGGATCGTCACGCTCGTCACGATGATCGCTAAATTTACGCAAGGGGCCTGGATCGTCATCGTGGCGATTCCGCTGTTCGTCTGGATGTTCATCCGAATTCACGAGCATTACAAAAAACTTGGCGAGCAATTGCGGCTTGACGAACGGGAGTGGCAACAGCGCGAGAAACTGTTGAAACCAAAAGTCATTATTCCCATTTCCGGCGTCAGCAAAGTGGTCGCCCAATCCGTTCAGTACGCTCGCAGCATTTCCGACGACATTACGGCACTGTCGATTATTTTCGACGAAAAAGACGAACAAAAGCTGCGGCAAAAGTGGGAGAAGTTTTATCCGGACATTCCGTTGGAAGTCATCTATTCACCGTACCGAACCATTTTGTCGCCATTATTAGAATACATCACGAAAGCGGAAAAAGAAGCAGACCGCGCGCCGGTGACAGTGCTCTTGCCGCAATTTATCGTGAAAAAATGGTGGCATACATTTTTGCATAACCAAACCGCCATCATCTTGCGCTTTTTCTTGATCATGAAAAAAGATGTGGTCATTGCGACGCTTCCGTATCATTTGCGGGAATAATGTCGAGAAAAGGGGAAACATTTCCCCGGAAATCGATGCGTGTCGAATGGCAAGAAAGTCCCCTCTCTGTACGGAATTGCATATCGTACGGCAGGGGGGATTCCTATGTGGTTATGGGTGTCCATGATTTTGCTCGCTTTCAGCGTGAGCATGGACAGTTTGAGCGTAGGCATGACGTATGGAATGAGTGGTGTCCGTTTTTCCTGCTTTTCGTTGGCGCTTATTGCATGCATGTCTGGAATGATGGTGTTTGCGTCCATGAACATCGGCCGCCTGTTGGCGCTTGTTTTGCCATTGCAAGTCGAGCGAGGGCTTGCTTCGGTCATTCTCATGGCGCTTGGCGGTTGGGCGATTTATAACGTCTATAAACCAAAGGGAGACGGGAGCGAGTTTTCGATGGAGCCTGATGAAGCAGGGGGGGCTAACCGTTTCAGCGGCACTGTTCAAGTATTGAAACGCCCCGAATTTGGCGATCTTGATCGTTCAGGCACGATCAGCCAAAAAGAAGCGTTGTTGATCGGGATCGCTTTGTCGATGGATTCATTTGGCGCCGGGATCAGTTCGTCGCTTTTGCATTTCCCGCCGCTTTCGTTTGCCCTGTTGGTTGGCGTGTTTACTCTCATGTTCATCCGAGTCGGCTTATCGTTGGGGTATATGGTGTCGAAAACGGGAATCATGAAAAAGGCGACCATGCTGCCTGGGGTTGTGTTGATTGTCTTGGGGTTGATCAAATTATTTCGGTGACACCATTTTGGCGGCTTGTTCGTAATTCAAGTGTGAAATTTAGGATGAAAAAAGGAGAGAGACCCGATGTGGAAAAAGTTTTTATCGAAACTCGGCATTGGCGCTGCAAAAGTGGATCTCGTGCTGCATCGACCGCATGTGCGCCTTGGTGAAACGTTGGAAGGGGAATTTTTGCTGGAAGGTGGTTCGGTCGCCCAACACATTCGGAACCTAGATGTCGTATTGCAATTGGAGGTGCACGCGGAAGGAAAGGCATATCGCAAAACCGCAGCGGTGATCCCGGTCGCTTCCTCGTTTACGATTCAGCCCGGTGAGCGGAAAGTGCTCCCGTTTTCGTACGCACTGCCGCTCCATTTGCCGATCAGCCGCCCAACGGTCCGTTATACGTTCGTCACCCGGCTCGATATTGCCGATGGGGCGGATGCATATGACCAAGACGCCATTCACATTTTGCCGCCGACGGCCTTGGAGCAAGTGTTTTCCGCTTTGGCCGCCCTGGGATTCCGGGAGAAAGCGACATCCGGAAGCATTACGCCGCATGGCCAGGAATTTGCGTTCTTCCCGACGAGCGAATTTCAAGGGATCGTCCAAGAAGTCGAGTTTTTTGCCCTTGTCGAGGAAGAAGGGGTGCGTTTGTATCTGGAGATCGACGTCCGCCACGGCTTTGGCGGGGAACGCGAAATGAAACGGGAACTGTTGATTACTCACGAACAGCTTCGCGATTCGGCGGCGGCAGCCCGTCTGCTTCGAGAAGCCATTGAAGAGGCGGTGCAGGCGGCTGGGGCGTTCGGCCAGCTGAGCGGGCATCCGTTGGCAACGCCACATTCGCCAATCTATAGCCATCCAGTAGGCCATTATCCACCCGTCCATCATTCGCATCATGGCGGACACGGGTGGGCTGGTGCCATTGGTGGGTTTGCGGCTGGCATGTTGGCGGGAATGGTAGCGGAGGAGTTGCTCGACGATGCCGTTGATGATGTGGCTGACGGTCTGGATGTCGATGACTGGTTTGACGGCGGCGATGGATTTGATGGCGGGGATTGGCTGTAAACAGGATGGAGGAAGGCGTTTCGCCTGAGGCGAGACGCCTTTTTTTGCGTACGCCCGGCATGGGTGCGACGCTATAGGGTGAAAGTCCCGAACGGGGGCTGGCGAGCGCCTACCGTTAGCTGAAAGCAAGGGTGTCCACCGCGAGGTGGAATCTGAAGGAAGCTGGAAGCAAACACTCGACCTGAGGTACACGAACCCAATGGGAGGCCGTCACAGTCGGACGAGTCTGCACAACAAGACGAAGTCCTAAGCCGCCAAGGGCTGTGGAGGTAGATTGGGCAGGTGCATGAGTGGAAAGTGTCCATCCTTATCCGGGGAGGCCTGTACGGAACGCCTTCTGACGATGGCAACCAGAGTCGAAAGGCTCTGCTGAACGTACAGGAGTCAGCAGAGGCCATAGTACTGGAGTAAGGGACGCCTGAAACAGGAAGGGCCGAACGTCAACTCAGGGATGAATCAGACTCTTTCGAGATGTTGCGTGTCGAAGCAGAATTCCTTTCGGAACTCATCTGAGGAAGCAAGGGTGAAGCCCAGAGGGCCTCAGGTCGAGGGCTGAGCGCAACCCGGCAAGACCTGAATCTCATCCCGCGGAAGGAGAAGATCACGATGGCTTTGTTGGAACGCATCTTAGCGAGAGACAACCTCATCACGGCGCTCAAACGGGTCGAAGCGAACCAAGGAGCACCGGGAATCGACGGAGTATCAACCGATCAACTCCGTGATTACATCCGCGCTCACTGGAGCACAATCCGCGCCCAACTCTTGGCGGGAACTTACCGGCCGGCGCCTGTCCGCAGGGTCGAAATCCCGAAACCGGGCGGCGGCACACGGCAGCTAGGCATTCCCACCGTGGTGGACCGGCTGATCCAACAAGCCATTCTTCAAGAACTCACACCCATTTTCGATCCAGACTTCTCCCCTTCCAGCTTCGGATTCCGTCCGGGCCGCAACGCCCACGATGCCGTGCGGCAAGCGCAAGGCTACATCCAGGAAGGGTATCGGTACGTGGTTGACATAGATCTAGAAAAGTTCTTTGACCGTGTCAATCATGACATCCTGATGAGCCGGGTAGCCCGAAAAGTCAAGGATAAACGTGTGCTGAAACTGATCCGTGCCTACCTGCAAGCCGGCGTTATGATCGAAGGGGTGAAGGTGCAGACCGAGGAGGGGACGCCGCAAGGCGGCCCCCTCAGCCCCCTGCTGGCGAACATCCTTCTCGACGATTTAGACAAGGAATTGGAGAAGCGAGGATTGAAATTCTGCCGTTACGCAGATGACTGCAACATCTATGTGAAAAGTCTGCGGGCAGGACAACGGGTGAAACAAAGCATCCAACGGTTCTTGGAGAAAACGCTCAAACTCAAAGTAAACGAGGAGAAAAGTGCGGTGGACCGCCCGTGGAAACGGGCCTTTCTGGGGTTTAGCTTCACACCGGAACGAAAAGCGCGAATCCGGCTCGCCCCAAGGTCGATTCAACGTCTGAAACAGCGGATCCGACAGCTGACCAACCCAAACTGGAGCATATCGATGCCAGAACGAATTCATCGCGTCAATCAATACGTCATGGGATGGATCGGGTATTTTCGGCTCGTCGAAACCCCGTCTGTCCTTCAGACCATCGAAGGATGGATTCGGAGGAGGCTTCGACTCTGTCAATGGCTTCAATGGAAACGGGTCAGAACCAGAATCCGTGAGTTAAGGGCGCTGGGGTTGAAGGAAACAGCGGTGATGGAGATCGCCAATACCCGAAAAGGAGCTTGGAGAACAACGAAAACGCCGCAACTCCACCAGGCCCTAGGCAAGACCTACTGGACCACTCAGGGGCTCAAGAGTTTGACGCAACGATATTTCGAACTCCGTCAAGGTTGACGAACCGCCTAGTGCGGACCCGCATGCTAGGTGGTGTGAGGGGACGGGGGTTAGCCGCCCCCTCCTACTCGATTGGTGCGGGAAGCTTGGACAATAGTGACCATTTCCTTTTGGCAGGCATATACAGTAAATGGAAATCAACCAATGAAAAACAAGGGGAGAACGTGATCCATATGCATGGACAGATGCACGGCCATCGCCATTTGGCTTGGCATGAAACGTTGGAGTTGCATGAACTGATCGCTTTTCAAGCAAACGGTCTCATAAAAATGAAAAAGGCGGTCGGCAAAATCGACTGTCCTGAATTAAAAGGATTGTACCTTGAGACGATTCAAGGGCTGGAAACGAATTTGCGCGAGCTGCTTGCCTTCATTCCGGCGGCACCGATGATGGAAGAAAGCCGCGACCATGATGATGGCGACCGGGCCTTGCACGCTGGCGATTTGCTTGGCTTTTCAAAAACGGCAGTGCGTAATTATGCTGCTGCCATTACCGAGGCGGCGACGCCGGTGCTGCGCAAAACGTTTGTCAAACATCTGCTTAAAGCCATTGACACGCACGAAAAAGCGTTCAACTATATGTATGAACGTGGTTACTATCCGGCGTACGACCTCGCCCAGCTTCTTTATCATGATGTCCGCAATGCGCAAAAGGCGTTGTCAATGGGATATGAACGATGATGGAAACGAGCCGCCCCGCCTAACGGGGCGGCCTCTTTCCTTGCAGCGGGGAGGAGCGGATGGACCGACGGCGAATACATAAAAGCGGAGAAACAGCTAAGCCTAATGGAGCTAGAAGAGAGGAAAGATCGTAAACGAAGGAGGCGTCATCGGTGCGTTACTATATCGTTTTTGATATTGGCGGCACATATGTCAAACATGCCATCATGAACGAGCGCGGTGATTTTTTGGAAAAGGGGCGCTACCGTTCGGAGCGTCATGACTTTCAACGGTTTCGCGACGACTTGCTTCGCGTCGTCCGCCACGCGCAGGCGAGTTACGAACTTTCTGGCATCGCGATCAGTTCGGCAGGCAGCGTCGACAGCGACATCGGCATCATCGGCGGAAGCAGCGCCTTGCCGTGCATTCACGGCCCAAACTTTAAAGACGTATTCGGCGGGGCGACAGGCCTGCCGGTAGAGATGGAAAATGACGCGAATTGCGCGGCGCTTGGCGAATTATGGAAGGGAGCGGGCCGGGGCTGCCGCGACATCGCCTTTGTCATCGTCGGCACCGGCATTGGCGGGGCGATCGTGAAAGACGGACGCATCCATAAAGGGGCGCATTTGCACGGCGGGGAATTTGGCTATATGTTGATGGATGTCCGCTATGAGAACGGAAGGATCGAATGCAAAACATGGAGCGAACTGGCGGCGACAAGCGCGTTGATCCGGATGGCGGCTGAGGAAAAGGGGATGCCGGAGAGGGAGTTGGACGGAGAAAAAGTATTTGCGCTGGCCGAGAGCGGCGATGAAGCCGCGCAAAAGGCCATTGACCGGTTTTATTTTTCATTGGCCCAAGGGATTTTTAACTTGCAGTACGCATATGACCCGGAAAAAATCATTTTGGGCGGGGCCATTAGCAGCCGCCCCGATTTCGTCGACGAAATCAACAAGCGGCTTTCGGTGTTATTGTCGCTCGTTCCCATTGCCAAAGTCCAGCCAGTGGTGGAGACGTGCCAATTCAAAAACGATGCGAACTTGCTCGGCGCTTTGTACCACTACCTAGAACGGCGCGGAGAGCTGGGGGCAGGCCCATTTCCGCCCGCTGACTGATGACTGACGCTCTTCCCGGCATCACACCCATCCAAAAACGTGCGGGTAGTAGAAACGAATGATTTGTAGTACAATAGAGCAGGCACGGCCGAAGCAGGGTGTTATTTCGCCCGCCCGGCCCATATGTATATAAAAAGGACGACCCCGCGCAGAAAGGATGGAACGAATGCACTGGATCGAGCTGTTGAAGGCGGTTATTTTAGGGATGGTCGAGGGGCTGACCGAGTTTGCCCCTGTGTCTTCGACCGGGCATATGATCATTGTGGACGATCTTTGGTTGAAATCGACCGAGTTTTTAGGCAAGTACGCGGCGAATACGTTTAAAGTCGTTATCCAGCTCGGCTCGATTTTGGCCGCTGTTGTGGTGTTTAAAGACCGATTTCTCGATTTGCTTGGTTTCCGCGGCCGCCATCCGGGCGGACATCCGCGGCTGACGCTTCTTCACGTCATCGTCGGCCTGCTTCCAGCCGGGGTGCTCGGCGTCTTGTTTGAAGACTACATCGACGAACATTTGTTTTCTACGAAAACGGTGCTCATCGGCCTTGTGCTCGGCGCGCTGCTCATGATCGCCGCCGACAAATTCGCGAAAAGAGCTGCGCGGGCGCAGACGGTCGACGAAATTACGTACAAACAGGCGTTTCTCGTCGGATTGGTGCAATGCTTATCGTTATGGCCCGGTTTTTCCCGCTCCGGTTCGACGATTGCCGGCGGGGTGCTCGTCGGCATGAGCCATCGCGCCGCCGCCGATTTCACGTTCATTATGGCTGTTCCGATCATGGCCGGGGCGAGCGGGCTGTCGCTGTTGAAAAACTGGCAATACGTCACGGCTGCCGACATCCCGTTTTTCATCGCCGGTTTTTTGAGCGCCTTCGTCTTTGCCTTGCTGGCGATCCGTTTCCTCCTGCAGCTCATCAACCGCATCCGCCTCGTGCCGTTTGCGGTATATCGGATCGTGCTAGCCGTTGTTATTTCTTTGTTATACTTTTAGTCGCGCCGCTTGGCGGAGGTGTTCCGCCGGGCGGTTGTTTGTTATCTTCTTTTACTCTGTTGGCTGGCATGCATTCCGCTTAGGGGAACAAAAGATGATGGATTGTAGAAGACCAAGGATTTAAGGGGAAATGTTGTGCTTCAACAAGGTTTTTCAAATAGAAAAGTCTTGAAACATCATCATTTGCTTTTGGGCGAGCTCCCCAAACCGCATGAATTCGTTGTTTTTCGCCAGTCCGTCTTCTAAAAAATGTTAAGAAAAGTAAAAAAATAGTTGTTGCTTATCTGTACTATGGATTATAATACGGATAAGCCGTTTAGTCGAGTTGCTTATTTCCATGCCTATGCAAAACAAGGCGATGCCGAAAAAACGGCCGTGGTTGGCCGCGTCAGGCATCGCCTGCTTTCACCGGCGGGCGGTGTCTTGAATGATGGAAAGCAATGTTTGCAGCGGATCGCTTCCGCCGGCTTTCTCCATGTTTTTCCGGTAGCGCTCTTTGTTTTCATATAGGCGGCGAATGGCGGCATAGAACGATTCGTTTGTCAAGTCTTCTTCCATCAGCACTTCCGCATAGCCCGCGTTTTTAAACGAGCGGGCGTTGAGAATTTGGTCGCCGCGGCTTGCCGCTTTCGAGAGCGGGATGAGCAGCATCGGCTTGCGCAAGGCGAGCAGTTCGAAAATGGCGTTTGCGCCCGCGCGAGAGACGACGATGTCGGCCAAAGCCAACAAGTGTGGCAGCTCTTCGTTGACGTATTCGAACTGTTTGTATCCTTTTTGGTCTGCGAGGCTTGGGTCGATGTTTCCTTTGCCGCAAATGTGGATGATGTCAAATTCGGCAAGCAGCGTTGATAAGTTGGCGCGCAAGGCGTCGTTGATTCTTTTCGAGCCTAAGCTGCCGCCCATCGCCAGCAGCACCGGTTTTTTGCCGTCGAACTGGCACATCCTCCGCCCTTGGGCAACGCTGCCGTGCTTCAGTTCCTCGCGGACGACGGCGCCGATGTAGACCGCTTTATCGGCGCTGACGTGTTGCTTCGTTTCCGGAAAGGTGAGGCAAATTTTCGTCGCAAAGGGCATGGCGATTTTGTTTGCAAGACCGGGCGTCAAGTCGGATTCATGAATCACCGACGGTACACCGTTCAGCCAGGCGCCAAGAATGACGGGAACGGAGACGAATCCGCCTTTGGAGAACACGACGTCCGGCCTTTCTTTTTGGATAAGGCGGTACGCCTGCCAAACGCCTTTTAGCACGTTGAACGGATCTTTAAAGTTTTTCCAGTCAAAATAGCGTCGCAGTTTTCCGGTCGAAACCGAATAGTACGGTACGCCGTCGATGCGGCCGATGATCTCCCGTTCAATTCCCTCGTGAGAGCCGATGTAGATGATGTCCCAGCCTTGTGCTTTTAGTTTCGGAATCAAGGCGACGTTGACCATCACATGGCCAGCCGTGCCGCCGCCGGTTAAGACGATTTTCTTTCGCAATGCAGATCACCTGTCTTTTTGCAAGATGAATAACGTACAATGCGGCCGTCCCGTTCCGGCCGTCCGGCGGAACGGATATGCCGATGAATTGCTCTTTGCGGCTAGAGTTTCATACCGATTATGTATTATAGCAGATGCAACGTCATTTATGGAGGAAACCGATCGGCTGGACGTTTCGTATAGAAAAAGGGAACGCTTGGGCGTCACATGAAAATTTCATTGTTTTTCTTTTGATTTTTCATCGAAATTATATATAAATTTAGTAGTCTGTATTATATATTATTTATAAATTTAGTAGTCTGTTCGCACGTTGTGATTTTTTAAAGGAAAAAATATTGCGAGGTGAGGACGATGTTGGCATGGCTTTTCGGTTGTCTGATCGCTGGAATCATCGTTTACGGGGTTGTGCCGACGATCGTCATTCGCAAAAAGCGGGTACTGTTGTTTCGGGAAGGAACAGCGCCCGATTGCCTTGCTTTGACGTTTGATGACGGTCCTGACCCGTATTATACGCCAAAACTGTTGGATTTATTAAAGAAACACGGTGTCAAGGCGACGTTTTTCGTCGTCGGCCGCAAAGCGGAACGTTATCCGGACATTGTGCGGCGCATGGTGGAGGAAGGCCATGAAGTCGGCATTCACAACTATCGCCATATAAGCAACTGGCTTGTGCCGCCGTTTTGGCTCGATTGGGGGGTGCGCCGCGCCGCTGCGGCGATTGAGCGGGCGACGGGCCAACGACCGATTTATTACCGCCCTCCGTGGGGGCATTTTAACGCATGGGCACCGATCGTACAAAAACGGTATACGACCGTGTTATGGACGCATATTGTTGGCGACTGGAACGCCAAACTGGGGGCAATGGAGTTGTTCCGCCGGTTAAAAGGAGCGTTGCGCGGCGGAGCTGTGATTGTTCTTCATGACAACGGCGATGCGTTGGGGGCCGACCGGCATGCGCCGGAGCAAATGTTGTCAGCGCTTGAGCTGCTGCTGAAAGATGAAGCAGCGAGAAAGATGCGCTGGGTGACGATTACAGAAATGAGAAACGCGCAAACTAACAAACGAATCTCGTCGATGTGATGGGGGAGCCATGGAAACAGGTGTATGGTTGCCGTACGTTCAGTCGTACGGATATGTGACGCTGTTTTTGTTTTTATTTTGCGGCATTGTCGGCATCCCAGCGCCGGAGGAAAGCTTGCTTTTTTTCGTCGGTTTGATCGTCGCCAAGGAGCAGCTGCTGCTTTGGCCGTCGCTCGCGTCATGCTGGGGAGGAGCGATGACCGGCATGGTGGCGGCGTATGGCGCCGGACGATGGTGGGGGGCGCCGTTTATGAAAAAGTACGGCAAATACGTGGGAATTACGGACGAGCGGTGGGGGCGGGCTCAGCTTTGGTTCCGCCGTTATGGGAAATGGGGCATTTTGTTCGGCTGTTATGCGCCAGGCGTCCGGCAAATCTGCCCGTATATGGCGGGGGTAAGCCGGTTTCCGTTTCGGCCGTTTTTGCTGCTTGCAGCGCTTGGAACGGCTGGATGGGTCGCCCCGCTGATGTTCGTTGGGCTGCTGCTCGGCCGGCATGTCCATATTCCCCTCGTTTCTTTCCCGCTTGTCGGATTGGCGTTGTTTTTGCTGTTTTTGCTTGCGGCGTGGATCGGACAGCGGAGGCGCAAAAAATCTTTCGAAAGCTAAAGGGTGCGATCGATGATGAAAGTGTTGTTCTTGCCGTTGTTTCAAATGAACACGGGACACCATAAAGTCGCGGATACGTTGATCGATTTTTTGCGGCGCCAGTTTCCGGCGGTCGAAAGCAAAAAAATCGATTTTTTGAGCTATTGCAATGAACTGATGGAAAAAATGGTGTCAGAAGCGTATTTGCGCTGGATTCGTTCACATCCCGCTTCCTATCATCGCGTGTACAAAACGTTTATGTATCAAGAGCCGCCGCGGTTCGAGTTTGTTTCATTTGAGCCATGGCTGCCATATTTCGAAAGCAAAATGAAAAAAATGCTCGAGCAGGAACGGCCGGATTTGATCGTTTGCACCCACTCGTTTCCGTCTCGCATTTTGCAGCAGCTTAAGCGGAAACAGGCGTTGTTTGTTCCTGTGGTGAACGTCTATACCGATTTTTTCATGAACAGCGTCTGGGGGAAACGGTTTATCGATTATCACTTCGTCCCCCATCCAGAGGCGAAATGGGAGCTGGTCACAAAATACGGGATTGACGAAGGGCGCATCGTGGTCACAGGCATTCCGGTTCATGATGCGTTTCGGAACACGACGGAAACGCGGCGAAAGAGGTGGCCGGCCCATATACTTGTCGCCGGCGGAAGCCAAGGGCTTGGCAATATGATGGCCTTTTTGCGGGCGGCCCGGGCATCGACGCTGTTTCGCTATTCCGTGCTATGCGGCGCCAACCGCCAGTTATACGACGAAATTTCCAGCTGGAATCTCCCGCACATCCGTCCGCTCCCGTACATTGCCGACCCGGAAGAAATGAACCGGCTGTATGATGAGGTGGACGCGGTGGTGACAAAGCCGGGTGGAGTGACGGTGAGCGAGCTGCTTCATAAACGCATTCCGATGTTTACGATCGATTGTCTGCCGGGTCAGGAGCGCATCAATTTGCAATATTTGCAGCGGAACGGCTTGATTTACCATTTAGCTGAACCAGACCGCGGCGAGCGGGCCATGTTGCGCCTGCTCAATGATGATGTTGAGAAAAACCGGTTTTTCCGCCGTGTGTCCGACTATTTCGCCGGGGTGGAGAAAACGGGGCAGGAAGCGCTCGCCGAAATGGTGGCGGCGATGCCGAGGCGTCGCGCCCAGCGTGTGCTTCACCCGTAGCGTGGGCCATCTAACGGACGTTAGATGGCATTTTTTTGTGCTAGGCGGATGCACCAAGAGTAGCGAAACAAGCTGCATCGTACATATAAAATATCAGACCGTTGGGCGCGAAACGTGTTACAATAGGAACGATGGCCAAGGAAAGAGGAGGAACGAAGATGAAAACGAGAGTCGGAGTGTTGTATGGCGGGAAGTCGCCGGAGCATCAAGTATCGTTGTCAACGGCGATGGCAGTGATGAACGCCATCGATCCCCATAAATTTGATGTGATTCCGATTTACATTACTCCACAAGGGCAGTGGATTAAAGGAAAGCGATTGACCGGACCGGTCAAAGAAGTGAAACAGCTGCAGTTCACGTCGACAGCGACGGCCATGATCCCGGTATCTTTAAACCAGGTGCCGGCGTCGGAATCGTCGTCTGCGGACAGCGAGGAAACGATTGACGTCATCTTCCCGCTTTTGCATGGGCCGAACGGCGAAGACGGAACTGTGCAAGGACTGCTCGAAATGTTAAACCTCCCGTACGTAGGCAACGGTGTGCTTGCCTCGGCCGTCGGCATGGATAAAGTGATTATGAAAAACTTGTTTGCCCAAGCCGGGCTGCGCCAGGCGAAATATGTGGCGGTGACCAAATATGACTGGCAAAAAAGCGGGGAAGCCGTTTACGACCGGATCGAACGAGAGCTTGGCTACCCGTGCTTTGTCAAGCCAGCCAACGCCGGTTCGAGCGTCGGCATTTCCAAATGCAAGCAGCGCGGCGATTTGCACAAGGCGTTTGCCGAAGCGTTTAAGTATGACCGGAAAATCATCATTGAAGAAGCGATCGTCGGCCGGGAGATCGAGATCGGCGTCATCGGCAATGATGAACCGATTTGTTCGGTCGTCGGAGAAATTGTGCCAAAAAAGGAATTTTACGACTATGAAGCGAAATACGAAGACGGGCAAACCGAATTGATCATCCCAGCGGACGTAACGAAAGAACAGTATGAGACGATCAAACAAATGGCCATTACGGCGTTTCAGGCGCTGGATTTGTCTGGACTTGCGCGCGTCGATTTTTTCCTCGCCGAAGATGGCGCTGTTTATATCAACGAAGTGAACACGATGCCAGGCTTTACGCCATACAGCATGTTCCCGCTTCTTTGGCAGCACAGCGGCGTGCCGTATCCGGAACTGATCGAGCGCCTCATTGCGCTGGCGTTGGAACGGCATCAAGAAAAGCAGACGATCACGTACACATTTGAAAAATAAAGAGGGTGAAAGCGGATGATGAAACGGACGGTGCGGCAAATTGCGGAGATGTCAGGCGGTCGGTGCGTGAAGCCGGAATGGGAGACGATTGCCGTCAGCGGCGTATCGACAGACACGAGAGCGATCCAAGCCGGCAACTTGTACGTTCCGCTTATTGGCGCGAAGTTTAACGGCCATGCCTTTGTGAACGAGGCGGTGCAAAAAGGAGCGGCAGCAGTGCTGTGGGCGGAAGCGGAAGGGACGCCGCCAGAAGGCGTTCCGGCGATTATCGTTGACGATACCCTTTCGGCGCTGCAGCGGCTTGCCGCCCGTTACCGCCAACAGCTTGGGCTGAAAGTGGTTGGCGTGACCGGCAGCAACGGCAAAACGACGACAAAAGATATGATTGCTGCGTTGTTGGCGGCCAACTACCGTGTGCAAAAAACAGAAGGCAACCTTAACAATCATATCGGCGTGCCGTTGACGCTGCTTTCGCTCGAGGAAGACACAGAGATTGCCGTTGTCGAAATGGGGATGAGCGGATTCGGCGAAATCGAGCGGCTCACGTTGATTGCCAAACCGGATGCGGCC
This sequence comes from Geobacillus sp. DSP4a, assembly GCF_013096875.1. Taxonomy (NCBI): domain Bacteria; kingdom Bacillati; phylum Bacillota; class Bacilli; order Caryophanales; family Anoxybacillaceae; genus Geobacillus; species Geobacillus sp. DSP4a. Next base: position 18,762 of record NZ_SDLD01000032.1, read on the forward strand.
GTCATTACCAACATCGGGGAATCACATTTGCAAGAGCTTGGTTCACGGGAAGGCATCGCCAAAGCCAAATTGGAAATTTTGGAAGGGGTGCACCGCGATGGCTTGTTCGTCTACCATGGCGACGAACCGCTGTTGGCCGAGCGGGTCCCGCATTTATCTCTTCCCCGCCACGTCGTGACATTTGGAGCGGGAGCGGAAAACGACTACTACCCGACCGATGTGCGCATTGAAGCGGGGGGGACGTCATTTGCCATTAACGTGCTTCCGGGTCGGACGCTCTTTATGCCGGTGTTGGGAAAACATCACGTATACAACGCGCTCGCCGCCATTGCGGTCGCCCGCTTTTTCGGCATCGATTGGGAAGGCATTGATGCGTCTCTCTCCCGCCTGCAAGTGACGCGCATGCGTACGGAAGTCGTCAAGACGAAATATGGCTTTACCGTCATTAATGACGCCTACAATGCTAGCCCGACATCGATGCGCGCCGCCTTGACGCTGCTTGGGGAATTAGGCGGCTACCGGCAAAAAATCGCCGTATTGGGCGATATGTTGGAGCTTGGTGACGAAGAAGTGGCGTTTCATCGAGAGATCGGGGAGGTGCTGCGGCCGGGAATGGTGGACTATGTGTTCACTTACGGGCCGCTTTCGCACCATATCGCCGCGGCGGCCGCCCCATTTTTTGATGATGGACGGGTGAGGGAGTTCGACGATAAAGCAGCGTTGGCCGAGGCCGTGCGTTCCGTCGCGACTTCGGATGACATTGTTTTATTGAAAGCATCGCGCGGCATGAGATTGGAAGAACTGCTCCGCTATTGGGTGTAAAATCAGGCCAACCGCGAAAAACTAAAAGCGGCGTCACAGGCGCCGCTTTTCATTCGGGCGGGGGTGGAAATGATGATCGGCTGTTTATGTATTCACGGGTTTACGGGAAGTCCAGAAGAAGTGGCGCCGCTGGCCGATTATTTGCGAGAGCGGACCGATTGGATGATCGAAACGCCGACCTTGCCGGGCCACGGAAGCGAACTGCGGTTGAAAGGAATTACATACGACCAATGGATCGCAGCGGCGGAACAAGCGTTTTTAGCGCTCCATCACCGTTGCAGTGTGGTGTATGTCATTGGGTTTTCAATGGGTGGAGTGATCGCCGTCTACTTGGCGGAAAAATACCCGGTCGCCAAACTCGTGCTGCTAAGCGCTGCGTTTTACTATGTCAACCCGCGCCAATTATGGCGCGACATCCGCGAGATGTTTGCCAATGGATGGAAAGGAGCGCGGGAGCACCCACTGTTTCTCCGCTATCGAAACAAAATGATGGCGACGCCGTTTTCAGCTGTCAGGGAGTTTCGCAAACTCGTCCGCGATGTGCGTCCCCGACTTCCGCGCGTCGCGGCACCCGCGCTCATTGTGCAAGGAGAAAAAGATGGGATCGTGCCGCTAAAAAGCGCCTATTATTTATATGAGCAGATTGGATCGGCGGAAAAAAAGCTGTTGCTTTTGCCCAATTCGTTCCATCATGTTTGTCATAGTATCGATCGGCACGTTCTGTTTGCTGAGGTGGAAACATTTTTGCGCGCTGCCCATGCCCATCATTGCAAATCACCGCATAACATGGTATGATAACTGTCAAACCTTTCTCACGAATCAGGGACGATTTTGAATTTAAGGAGTTTGGATAACATTGACGACATTCCAAGAACTAGGATTAAGCCAAGAAGTGATGAAAGCGATCGAGCGGATGGGATTTGAAGAAACGACCCCGATTCAGGCAAAAACGATTCCGCTCAGCCTGCAAAACAAAGATGTCATTGGCCAAGCGCAAACCGGAACTGGGAAAACGGCGGCGTTTGGTATTCCGATTGTGGAAAAAGTGGACGTAAAAAACGGCGCCGTTCAAGCGCTCGTTGTCGCGCCGACGCGGGAGCTCGCCATTCAAGTGTCGGAAGAGCTGTATAAAATCGGCGCGGTCAAGCGGGTGCGCGTCCTGCCGATTTATGGAGGGCAAGATATTGAACGGCAAATTCGCGCCTTGAAAAAACATCCGCACGTCATTGTCGGCACGCCGGGCCGCATTCTTGACCATATCAACCGCGGCACGCTGCGTCTTGAGCACGTGCATACCGTCGTGCTCGATGAGGCGGACGAGATGCTCAACATGGGGTTTATCGAGGACATTGAAGCGATTTTAAGCCATGTGCCGACCGGTCGGCAGACGCTCCTGTTTTCCGCAACGATGCCGGACCCGATCCGCCGCATCGCCGAGAGGTTCATGAATGAACCGGAGCTCGTGAAGGTCAAGGCGAAAGAGATGACCGTGCCGAACATTCAACAGTACTACTTAGAAGTGCACGAGAAAAAGAAATTTGACATTTTGACGCGGCTTCTCGATATTCAGGCGCCGGAGCTTGCGATCGTGTTCGGCCGCACGAAGCGGCGCGTTGATGAGCTTGCCGAGGCGCTCAACTTGCGCGGTTATGCGGCGGAAGGCATCCACGGCGATTTAAGCCAGGCGAAGCGCCTGTCGGTGTTGCGCAAGTTTAAAGAAGGATCGATCGAAATTTTAGTCGCAACCGACGTTGCCGCGCGCGGATTGGATATTTCCGGCGTGACGCACGTATATAACTTCGACATCCCGCAGGATCCGGAAAGCTACGTCCATCGGATCGGGCGGACAGGTCGCGCCGGGAAAATGGGTGTGGCGATGACGTTTGTCACGCCAAGGGAGATCGGCCAACTTCACCATATTGAGCGGACGACGAAGCGGAAAATGGAGCGGATGAAGCCGCCAACGCTCGATGAGGCGCTGGAAGGCCAACAGCGCATTGCCATTGAGAAGCTTCTCAATGTGGCGGAAACGGAAAACTTGTCGTTTTACAAGCGGGCCGCCGAGGAGCTGCTGGAAGAGCATGATTCGGTGACGCTTGTCGCCGCCTGCTTGAAAATGTTGACGCGCGAGCCGGATACTACGCCGGTAAAACTGACCGAAGAGCCGCCATTAGCGGGCAAGCGGGAGAAAAAACGGGGCGGCCGCCCGGACGGCTCCGCGCGCGGACGGACGAAAAAACGGCGGATTACGGCGCATTAAGCGCCGTTTTTTCATGGCCGGACGACATGAAACGACGGCGGCCCGGGGCGGACGGTCAAAAACGGAGCGAGCAGCCCGCCGGTGACAAAGCCGAACAGATGGGCGATGAGGTTGCCGTCCGGCTCCATCAAGCCGAGCAACAGGTTGATGGCCATAGCGGCCAACAGCAACTGGGCGTGCCGGGGGGCGATGAGGTCGCGGCGAAAAAGGGCGAGATAGCTGTACATGCCAAATAAGGAGAAAATGGCGCCCGACGCCCCAACATGGCTGTACATCGGCGGAAGAAGCAAGGCGGTGGCAAGGTTGGCGCCAACGCCTCCCCCGATATAAAGAAGCAAAAACTTCCTTTTCCCAAGCGCTTGCTCGAGCCACGAGCCGAACAACCATAAGGAGAGGCTGTTTGCGGCTAAATGGTCGAAATCGAGGTGCAATAAAAGCGGGCTGACAAGCCGCCAATACTCCCCATGGCGGATGGCGCCGTTCGTTCCGACGATGCTCTGCCAGACTGGCTCAAGCGCCGGAAGAGGAAGCGTGAACAACCCCCATAAGCCAACATGGACGAGCAACAGGATGAATACGGCGGGGCAAAGGCGAGGCAGCGGCCGACCGTCCCCGGTACGGTGAAACATGAACGAGCCTCCTTTCTTGGCAGGAAACCAAACATAAGGTATTGCTATAAGCCATCTTATGCGCGACGGCCGGAAAAAATTTGTCCGCGGCCGGCAAACCGATAGCAGGGGGGAACGCGATGATCATCGGCATCGGCATTGACATTGTGGAATTGGAGCGCATTCGGTCCATCCTTGCCCGCAGCCGCAAACTCCCGGAGCGGATTTTAACGCCGCGGGAGAAGGCGCAGTTTGATGAGTTGCCGCCTGCCCGGCAGGTGGAATTTCTCGCCGGACGGTTTGCGGCGAAGGAAGCGTACGCCAAAGCGCTCGGGACAGGAATTGGACGGCATTTGTCATTTCAGGATATTGAAATCGCCACAGATGCCTACGGGAAACCGCGCATTGCTGCTGACTGCGACCGCGAAGTCGTTCATCTTTCCATTTCCCATAGCCGCGATTATGCGGTTGCCCAAGTCGTCATCGAGCGGTTGGAACCATTCAAGCCGTTCGATCTTTGTCATAGCTAGTCTGCATATTCCCGGGTGTTGTCTCATATATTGTAGTGCATGGACAGAAACCGATATATGAGGCAAAGGGGTTGAAGCGATGGGCAGAAAGGTGCTTATGGCATTGGTCGGCATCATCTTTCTATTTGTGTTAGCTGGCTGCGGGTCCAAATCGCAGGAGGAAGTGTTCAAGGCGCTGAATGAAAAGATGGATGAGCTGACAGGTTACCAAGCAGAAGCGAAAATGACGTTCCACACCGGCGCCGAGCCGCAAGTATACCATGTGGAAGTGTGGCATAAGCAGCCGTCGTACTACCGCGTCAGCTTGAAAAACGCCGACAAAGGGCAAAGCCAAATGATTTTGCGCAATGATGAGGGGGTATTCGTCTTTACACCCGCCCTCAACAAAAGCTTCAAGTTTGTCAGCGATTGGCCGAAAAACAGCAGCCAAGCGTATTTGTACGAATCGCTCGTCAAAGACATTTTGAGCGATCCAAAGGCAAAGTTTAAGGCAACGAAAAATCATTACGTGTTCGAGACAAAAACGAACTACCCGAACAGTGAGGTCGTCCCAACACAGGAGATTACACTGCGCAAAAAAGATTTGGCGCCGGTCTCGGTCAAAGTGATGGATACCGACCGGAAAGCATTGTTGACGGTCGAATTCTCCAATGTTGAATTTAACAAAAAGTTTGATGACGATGCGTTCGACACGTCCAAAAACATGACCGGGGCGCGTCTTGAGGTGCCAACGATGGCCGAAGGAAAAGAACAAGTGATGGAAGTCATGTACCCCGATTTGAGCCGGCTGCCTGAAGGAGTGAAAATGCTCGAGGAAAAAGAGGTCAAAAGTGAGAGTGGCAAACGAGTGATTATGACGTTTGGCGGCAAAAAATCATTTACGCTCGTTCAAGAAAAAGCGGAAGTGCTTCCGGCAACGAGCATGCCCGTCTTGGTGAACGGCGATCCCGTCGATTTAGGCTTCACCGTCGGCGCTCTCACCGATCGAACGCTGACATGGTCGTACAACGGGGTGGAGTTTACGCTCGCCTCGGACGATTTGACTCTACAAGAAATGATAATGGTGGCCAGCACAGTGCAGGAAAAAGCGGCAAAATAACGATGCCATCCGAAAAAAGGCGTGTCTCCCCGCTTCCGAAAGCAGGGGAGCCGCCTTTTTTCTATTGCCCGATTGGAGTTGCGGCACCGGTGCAGCCAACCGCAGCGCCCGTCCAACGTTTTTCGCTGTCTTCGCACGCTTTCCCCTATTCCTTCTTCCGCAATGGCATGGTAAACTAAAAAAGGACAAAAATGATTTCGAGCGCTTTCAAGTTTGCGCAACAGGAAAGGCAGCGAGAAACCATGAACGACTTTCATCGCGATACGTGGGCGGAAGTGGATTTGGACGCCATTTACGACAATGTGGCGAATTTGCGCCGTTTGCTGCCGGACGACACGCACATTATGGCGGTCGTGAAGGCGAACGCCTATGGACATGGGGATGTGCAGGTGGCAAGGACAGCGCTCGAAGCGGGGGCCTCCCGCCTGGCGGTTGCCTTTTTGGATGAGGCGCTCGCTTTAAGGGAAAAAGGAATCGAAGCGCCGATTCTAGTTCTCGGGGCTTCCCGTCCAGCTGATGCGGCGCTGGCCGCCCAGCAGCGCATTGCCCTGACCGTGTTCCGCTCCGACTGGTTGGAAGAAGCGTCCGCCCTTTACAGCGGCCCTATTCCTATTCATTTCCATTTGAAAATGGACACCGGCATGGGACGGCTTGGAGTGAAAGACGAGGAGGAGACGAAACGAATCGCAGCGCTGATTGAGCGCCATCCGCATTTTGTGCTTGAAGGGGTGTACACGCATTTTGCGACTGCGGATGAAGTGAACACCGATTATTTTTCCTATCAGTATACCCGTTTTTTGCACATGCTCGAATGGCTGCCGTCGCGCCCGCCGCTCGTCCATTGCGCCAACAGCGCAGCGTCGCTCCGTTTCCCTGACCGGACGTTCAATATGGTCCGCTTCGGCATTGCCATGTATGGGCTTGCCCCGTCGCCCGGCATCAAGCCGCTGCTGCCGTATCCATTAAAAGAAGCATTTTCGCTCCATAGCCGCCTCGTACACGTCAAAAAACTGCAACCAGGCGAAAAGGTGAGCTATGGTGCGACGTACACTGCGCAGACGGAGGAGTGGATCGGGACGATTCCGATCGGCTATGCGGACGGCTGGCTCCGCCGCCTGCAGCACTTTCATGTCCTTGTTGACGGACAAAAGGCGCCGATTGTCGGCCGCATTTGCATGGACCAGTGCATGATCCGCCTGCCTGGGCCGCTGCCGGTCGGCACGAAGGTGACACTGATTGGTCGCCAGGGGGACGAGGTGATTTCCATTGATGATGTCGCTCGCCATTTGGAAACGATCAACTACGAAGTGCCTTGCACGATCAGTTATCGAGTGCCCCGTATTTTTTTCCGCCATAAGCGTATAATGGAAGTGAGAAACGCCATTGGCCGCGGGGAAAGCAGTGCATAATCTGCTTCAAAAGACAAAGGATAGAAAATGGAGAAATGACTTTGCAGCGCCGTTGTTTAATGGTATCATGAAGTGGAAGCAATGAATGGCTGCAGTTCGTGGAGGTGTATATTTGTGTCGGAATCTGGCGCAACAACGGAAATCATCGTTCGTTTGCCGCAGTCGCTGCTGACGGAGCTCGACGTCCTCGTCAAACAGGAGAACGGCAATCGCAATGAACTTATTTACCAGGCGACGAAAATGTATATCCGGGAGCGGAAAAAGCGGCAAATTCGCGAAGCGATGAGACGTGGCTACATGGAAATGGCGAAAATCAATTTATCTATTGCTTCTGAAGCGTTTCATGCTGAATACGAGGCCGACCACACCGTTGAACGCTTAGTTAGCGGGGGGTAATGCTTTGATTGTCAAACGTGGCGACGTGTATTTTGCGGATCTTTCCCCGGTTGTTGGCTCAGAGCAGGGCGGCGTCCGCCCCGTGTTGGTGATCCAAAACGATATCGGCAATCGCTTCAGTCCAACGGTTATTGTAGCGGCGATCACGGCGCAAATCCAAAAGGCAAAGCTGCCGACGCATGTCGAGATCGATGCGAAGCGCTACGGGTTTGAGCGGGACTCGGTCATTTTGCTTGAACAAATCCGTACGATTGATAAGCAGCGGCTGACTGACAAAATCACCCATCTGGATGATGAGATGATGGACAAAGTCGATGAAGCGCTGCAAATCAGCTTAGGGCTGATCGACTTTTGAAGCAAGCGCAAGGAAATCTTTCCGCTTCAGCGTGAGGGACGCCAAAACAGCAAGTGTTGCTGTGGGAAGATCAATCGATGCGCGTGGAAGCAGCATGGGTGCGCAACGCCTCATGGTAGCGATGTCGGCTCACCGGCCAAACGGGCAGATCGGCTCATGGAACGGTCTGTCCCCTCTATTGGCATTTATGTGTATTCTTTCACAAAGAGGCTACGAATAAGTAGCTCTTTTTTTGTCATCCCCGGTCCGGAACTCTCTCCCTGCCCAAGCTCGGTGCAACCGGCGGGGAATGATGGCTTCCTCTTGCTTCGAATGGACAAAAGATCAGCGGGTGCGTCCGGATTGCGGTGCGGTTGCGGCTGGGACATCGTGCTGCCGGGAATATGTTGCGTGAAGAAACGTCGTTTGCCGTCTTCGGAAGGCGGCCGAAGTGTGGAATACGCAGAGACGGTCTAGCGGGCAGCTGTTTGCAAACATTGCTCATTTTCAGGAGTGAGTGTAGATGGGAGAACGTGCAAGGCTGTGCATAAGGAGGGAACGTGTTGGCGATTGAACAGCGTTTGATTCAAACGATCGCTGATGAACAACGGCTGGCAGCCAAACAAGTTGAAAACGTCATCACCCTGCATCAGGAAGGAAATACGATTCCATTTATCGCCCGCTACCGGAAAGAGATGACGGGGGCGCTCGATGAAGTGCAAATTCGTGCGGTGCTTGAGCGCTGGGAGTATTTGCAGCATTTAGAGCAGCGGAAAAAAGAGGTCATTCGGCTGATCGATGAGCAAGGGAAATTGACCGAAGAGCTGAAAAACGCGATTATCAGCGCCACGAAACTGCAGCAAGTCGAAGATTTGTACCGCCCGTACCGGCAAAAGCGGCGCACGAAGGCGACGATTGCGAAAGAAAAAGGGCTTGAGCCGCTTGCCGATTGGCTTCTTTCCTGCCCTGCCGCCCCAACTCCGGAAGAGCAGGCCCGGGCGTTCATTGATACAGAAAAAGGGGTCGCAACGGCAGACGAGGCGCTGCAAGGGGCGAAGGACATCATCGCCGAGCGGGTGGCCGACGATGCCGCTCTTCGTCAATGGGCGCGGGAACAGACGTGGCGGAAAGGGATGATCGTGTCCACCGCGAAGGCGTCGGAGAAGGACGAAAAAAACGTATACGAGATGTATTACGACTACGAAGAACCCGTGGCGAAAATCGTCCCCCATCGCGTCTTGGCGCTGAACCGCGGCGAAAAAGAGGAGGTGCTGCGCGTCTCGGTCCAAGCGCCTGCCGAAGAAATCATCCGCTATTTGCAGCGGCAAACGATCGTTAACGAGGCGTCCCCGGCCGCTCCCATCGTGGCCGAAGCGGTGGAAGACGGATACAAACGGCTGATGGAGCCCGCCATTGAGCGCGACATCCGCAATGAGCTGACAGAAAAGGCGGAAGAGCGGGCGATCCATATTTTTGCCGAGAATTTACGCAAACTGCTTCTTCAGCCGCCATTGAAAGGAAAAACGGTGCTCGGCATCGACCCAGCCTACCGAACGGGATGCAAGCTCGCCGTTGTTGATGAAACAGGGAAGCTGCTTCATATCGATGTCATTTACCCACACCCGCCGCAAGAGAAAAAGGATGAAGCGAGGACAAAGATTCTTCGTTTACTTGACGACTATCATGTGGATATGATCGCCATCGGCAACGGAACAGCCTCTCGGGAAACTGAACAGTTTGTCGCCGACACGCTGAAGCATGTGCAACGCGATATCTTTTATTTGATTGTCAATGAAGCAGGAGCGAGCGTCTACTCGGCTTCCGACCTTGCGCGCGCCGAGTTTCCCGACTTGCAAGTTGAAGAGCGGAGCGCCGTCTCAATCGCCCGCCGCGTCCAAGACCCGCTCGCCGAACTGGTGAAGATTGACCCGAAATCGGTTGGCGTCGGCCAATACCAGCACGATGTGTCGCAAAAAAAGCTGGCGGAGTCGCTCCGTTTCGTCGTGGAGACGGTCGTCAATCAAGTCGGCGTCAACGTCAACACGGCGTCCGTTTCGCTGCTCCAATACGTCTCGGGACTGACGAAAACCGTCTCCGAAAACATTGTCAAACGCCGCGAAGAGCAAGGGAAATTCCGCAGCCGCGAGGAGCTGAAAACGATCCCGCGTCTTGGCGCGAAAACGTATGAGCAATGCATCGGGTTTTTGCGCATTGTCGACGGCGACGAGCCGCTTGACCGCACGCCGATTCACCCCGAGCGGTACGCGGAAGTGAAGCAGTTGTTGCAACAGTTAGGATTTACAACCGCCGCCATCGGCAGCAATGAGCTTCGCCAAGCGCTGCAAGCCATCGATGTGAAAGCAGCGGCATCCGAATTCGGCATCGGGGAACTGACGCTCCGCGACATCATTGACGCGTTGTGCCGCCCAGAGCGCGACCCGCGCGACGAGCTGCCCAAGCCGATATTGCGAAAAGACGTTTTGAAAATGGAAGACTTAAAGCCAGGCATGGAGCTCGAAGGAACGGTGCGCAACGTCGTCGACTTCGGCGCCTTTGTCGACATCGGCGTCAAACAGGACGGGCTCGTGCACATTTCCAAGCTAAGCAAACAATACGTCCGCCATCCGCTTGATGTCGTCTCCGTCGGCGACGTCGTCAAAGTGTGGGTGGAAAGGGTTGATGCAGCGAAAGGAAGAATTTCATTATCGATGCTTCCGCCGGAATAAGCTGGAGAGGCTGTCCCGTACTGCCCAATGAACAGCAGGGACAGCCTCAAACATATGTTACGGACAGTGCTTCCTTTGATAAAAAAACCAGCATTGGTTTAACAGCTTAATTTGATCAAGATTTTTCTCATAATAGGCTCGTCTCATCTGATTTTTTAGCCACGTAGGCAAAACAGTCACCTCCCTAACAAACGGAAAGGTAGTATATAATGTATGTAGCTGCGCATTGTCCTGTGCTGAAAACATAAAAGGGGGGGCGCCTGTCATGGATCAAAAACGCTTGCAAGCGCTCGTTGAACAAATTTCCATAAGCACATTTGGCAAGCCGTTCCGCCATACCGCTTTCTTCAACCCTCGTTTGCGCACCACCGGCGGGCGCTACATGTTGCAGACGCATAACATTGAGCTCAATCAAAAACATTACGAGCAGTTCGGCGAGGAAGAATTGATCGCCATTATCAAACATGAGCTTTGCCATTACCACTTGCACCTTGAGGGAAAAGGCTACCGCCATCGCGACCGCGACTTCCGCGAACTGCTGCAAAAAGTGGGGGCGCCTCGCTATTGTCGTCCAATCGGCCAAAAAACAGACAGGTCGAAAACGATCTATACATACATTTGCACATCTTGCGGCCTGACGTACACTCGAAAAAAGCGCATGAACACCGCCCACTACGTCTGCGGGAACTGCCGCGGGCGGCTTACCCTAACAGGATCGAAGCAGGGGGATCAACAACTTTTGCAAAGTGTGAGTAAAAGATTTGTGGGTGACATTTCGGAATGATCCCCGATGAGAGTAGCGAACTTTTGTCCGTTGTACTTGTCGGGGCCACCAAGTAAAGTGCGGTAGAAAAAAGCAAATGTCATGCAAAAAGGACTCTCTCCCTGCTCTGAAAATGGTTCACTAACCGGTGATTGACAACGTCCGTAGTGAGCAGGAAAAATGTTCTCCACAAAGTCTTGACTGACTCCCATCCGAAACAAGTTTTTCCATCAAATTCGGGAGGGTGGTATGCTTGTTTATAGAGAGCATCTCCTGGGTTTGTTTGTGTCGTTACTCACATTCTACAGGAAAGGTGCTCTTTTTTCTATCCCCTTTGGATTTTTATTGGATAATTAATACTCGATAATTAATACTCTTGAAACAGGAGAGTACTGCAATATGCGAAAAATGTCGAATATTTATACATAAAAAATACTTGTTTTTTTTGTTTTTTTTTTTTTAGAATGGAATTGAATTTTTACCACAAAGTATTTATCGTGGAAAGGAAATCCTTCTGCTATCCTTTTTAGTCTAAGCGCTACATCACCTCTGAGAAATATAGTGGTGATGGCAATCGGTAGTTGGACATAGAAGAAAGAGTTAGTTGTAAGAGAAGGCAAATGTTAATTTTTTAGTGATTTTGCACTAAGAAGAGTGGCAAGGAGGGAAGCGCTTTGTACAAAGTTTCACAATTTAATGTCCCGTTTAAGCGGGGAGGTATTTACTTTTTGTACAATAGTCATACGGGTGCTTTTGTTAAGCTCTCTGAAGAGTATAGGGAATCTATTAGAAAAATAAATCAAGGTCGGTTTAATGAGGTGCCAGATAAACATCTAGATGATTTAAAAGCAGCTGGATTTGTGGTTGAAAAGTCTAAAGATGAGATAGGTTTGTATAAATATTTAATAAATTTATATAGATTTGGTAATAGCTCTTTTGGACTAACAATTGCAACTACTTTGCAATGTAATTTTCGATGTCCTTATTGTTATGAAAAACACGAGGACGAATATTTAGAAGGAAAGAAAGAAGAAGATCTTAAGACTTTTATAAGCAATAATTTGGTGAATAAGAGCCATTTTTCAATTACTTGGTATGGAGGTGAGCCTTTATTAAACAAGGGTTTTATTGATCGTTTGTCAGAATACGTAATTAATTTATGTAAAGAAAGAAATATAGAATATAGTGCTAATATGATTAGCAATGGGTATTTATTAAATCGAAAAATAGCCCAACAACTTGTTGAAATAAATAAGATTAAATCAGTTCAAATCACGTTAGATGGAGGGCCAGAAACGCATAATTTGACAAGAATTTTACGTAATGGAAAGGGAACATTTGATGTAATTCTTAAAAATATTAAAGAAATCCATGACATAATTAATGTTATAATTCGGGTTAATGTAACAAAAGAAAATGTAAAAGATGTATATAAATTGTTTCCTATATTATTGGAGGAGAAGTTAAACGGGAAAGTGCAAGTATATTTCGCGCCGGTCGCAGCGTACAATGAAGTGTGTCAGTCTATTAGTGAATCTTGTTTGGTAACTCGTGAATTTGCTAAATGGGAAACTGAACTAATAGAATATGCAGACAAAATAGGCTTTGATATGGGGGATTTGTACCCTCAAAATCGTGGTGGGGGAGTTTGTACAGCTATTAATAATAACTCATTTGTAGTAGATGCTTTTGGGTATTTATACAAATGTTGGCATGAGGTAGGAAATAAAAAACTAAGAGTTGGGAGTGTATCAGAAGGAATTACATCTCCTCAGCAGTTGATAAAATGGATGAACTGGCAATTACCAAAGAAGTGTGAAACGTGTAATATTATGCCTTTATGTATGGGAAGATGCCCAGAACTAAGCTTAGAGAAACAAGATTTTGAATGTGACCAACTAAAATATAACATAAAGGACAGATTATATAGATATTATACACGTTATCCAGTTGAAAAACAAGAAATAAAGGTGGAAGATCTTATAAAATAACTTTTAATGTCTTTATGTGAATCTTTCCCAATTGTACTCTTGAATCACGTACGTTATCTGGTTCACAGGTTGAAGGATGACTATGAAATGAAAGGAGGTGATATAAAGTGGATTATATTGTAAAACCAAATGTGGTAGCAGGGCCACCGGAAGGTGGCGGTGGTTGCTCCACATATTGTTTAGCGAATTGCCGTAGTAACTGTTCTATTCAATGTAGTAGAAATAGCTGCTGGGTAGATGTTTTTTAGGTTAAAGAACGCTGATAGAATAACCATGGAGATGTTAGTTGTGCTACGTACTATTTGGATAAATTTTACATTATAAGATATTGATGGTTCATCACCACAACATGTACTTGACAAAAGGGGATTTTCTTGAGCCGCCGTGTACGAAAAATCTGATTTACTGATTGTACAGAGAAGGCGTGTCCTGAAATAGTCAATTACAACTTTCGGTGAAGAGCTATATTGATGCACAAGAAAAAGTAAGAAACATTAGAAGGTTATAGGCCTTGAGTACCTGAAAATTTGACGACGAGGACCGAACAACAGCTTGCTTCATAGATCCATTCATGGGGCTAGAAGCGGTGTTGTTCGGTCACTTGGCAGTCATATGAAATGTTTAAGCTTTAAGTTGCGTCTATCTTGAAAATAACCGAACTCCAAAACGCGAAAAGTTGTAGAGTTCAAACTTGACAAACAATTCCGTTTCTTGGGTAAGGATATGCAAGAATCACTGATTTGCTGATTTTCCCTCACAGTTGATTCACAGATCTAGTACTAGTACTAGGGGTAAGATTTATATAAAAGCGAGAAGATTGAAGATGCATGATAAAACTCACCATGTTCATCTAAAATCACTAATCACAAAGGATATATATAAATATATTCTTCTAATAATTTTAATGAAATTAGGATTTTTGTTATTTTCGTTATTTCCATCATACATGATCAAGATAATTTTTGATGAAGTACTTAAAGTTTTTGACTCGCAAATGCTTGTAAAAGCATTAACTGTCTTTCTACTATATTTTATATTATATGCAGCTTTAGAATTCTTATTATTGAGACTTAATTTTAGGACTATTAACAAATTCAAACGAATAACACAGAAACGACTGATCAGTTCAATATTGGTGAAAGATATTTTTCACATTCAAAAGTTTAGTGTCGGTGATATCGTATATAGAGGAATCTATGATATTTCTAAAATATGCGACTTATCATTATATTTAATTACTGAAATTCCTGTTCATATTATATTTCTTTTAGTAATAAATTACTTTTTATTTAAGATGAATTACATATTAGCTATAATTTCCTTATGTCTATTCTTACTGGAAAGTGTATACTCTCTCTTATTTTCAAACCAATTTAAGGTAAAAGCGGATGACGTAAAGGATTCCGAAAGTAATTTACTAGATGTACTGAAACAAATTATAGAAAGAATTCTTTTCATAAGACTAAATCGTCTTCAAAATGTAGAAGTTAATCGCTATATCGATTCTTTAGATCATTTAATTCAGAAAAGCGAATCGTTTTATATATTTGAAAATTTACATAAACAAGTAATGAGCATCATGGCTGGTATTAGGCAAATGTTTGTCATAGCAGTCGGTGCTTTTTTGATATATAAAGGGGAAATGACCGTTGGCTCTTTGTTTGCATTTAATCAGATGATGCTTAGGTTAGGTGCTCCTTTAGAAGTGTTAAGGTCTGCGTTTTTTGTTTATAAAGATATAGTGTCGTCATTTGAACGAATCAAGCCTTTTATCAATTATAATAGGGTTAATTTAGAAAAAGTGGAGCAATCAGATACACATATACACCTTAGTTGTAAAAATGTAAATTTTAAAATTGACCATAAAATATTAATTAAAGATTTAAATTTTATAGTTAATAAAGGAGAAAAGGTTTGTATTATTGGAGAAAGTGGCTCAGGGAAATCTATTTTTTGTAAGTTAATCGCTGGTATTTATGACTATGAAGGGGAAATTACTATATACCCTTGGACAAAATCTAATAGACCGTACATTGGCTTTTTAGTTGATGAATGTAGTCTAATAAGAGCGACCATTAGAGAAAATTTGACGTATGGATGGACAGGGCCTCCTTTTAGTGATAATGAGCTGATAGATGTTCTTAGGAAGGTGAGGCTGACAAATCTGCTGTCAAAATCTCATGTCCTCGATGAATTAATTGATAAGAGCATGTTATCTAGAGGAGAACAACAAAGATTAGAATTAGCTCGATTAATGCTTATGCGCCCGCAATTAATAATTCTTGATGAACCAACGTCGGCTTTAGACCAAGAGACGGAAAAAATAGTTTGGAAAAATTTTAGAGATACTTGTATAGACTCAACGATCATATATACAACACATCGTATAGAAATTGTTTACCTAAATGATAGAATAGTTGATATCAAAGAACTGAAATTAAATTGACTTTAGCATCGAATAAATATTAACCCGTGGTGCTAGTTGAGCGCTAGCGCTCAACTAGCCCAAGTGTTACAAGTGAATATGCCAACAAGATGCCATCAGTACTATATACATGCAACATGAAGAGTTAACTTCTCAGTCATCCTGCACACCCTAGGCGCTGCAGCACTTCCTCCGGACGTTCTTGGATGTCGTCCACAAAACGAGCAATGGCCTGGACGATATCGTTTCGATTTTTGTGAAACACATTGGCGATGACGGTGTCTTTCAGCCATTTCCACAAGCGTTCGATCGGGTTCAGTTGCGGAGAATACGGAGGAAGGGAAAGAAAGTGAAAACACTGCCCTTCTTCCCGCAAAAACTCCTTGACCATCTTGGCATGGTGAATGCGGGCGTTATCCAACACCAAGACCATGAGACGGTCTGGATAGCGCTCTTTGAGCATTCTCAAGAAATCCAAGAACATCGCAGCATTGGCGGCAGTCGTTTGATGAAGCACCGTTTCACCATCATGGACGTTGACCGCGCCAAACCGCGATGCGTGGGCATGATGGCCAAACGTCGGCACTTGTTTTTGGCGGCCGACTTCCGACCATGTGGACCGCAAGACATGGCAAGAGCGGATATGGGTTTCATCGATGTACAGAAGAACGGCATCTTCTGTGTCCTTGGTGATCAAGTTTTTTGATCAGATCCATTTGCTTTTCCAATTGCTTTTGCTCATCCGGGTTCCCTTTCGCCAGTGTGTACGTCGGTCGTGTCCACGACAGCCCTTTGCGGTGCAGGAGTTTTCGCAACGCTTCGCGGGAAATGCAAACACCGAAGTGCTTTTCGACATAGGATTGCAGGAGTTTGGTGTTCCACGCCGAAGCGACGTCCCAGCCCAGTTCGGCGGGAGTGGTGGTCAATACAAGCTGTTTGATCTTTTCTTGCTGTTCTTCCGTGAGAAACGGCTCCCGCCCGGGGGAGAAATCCCGATGAAGCAGGAGTTCAAGGCCGCCTTCGTTAAACAGCGACACATAATGGGAAACGGTTTGTCGGCACACGTTGACCATGGAAGCCGCCTCTTTGCCCAAATAGCCTTCCATGACGAGGCGAACGGCCATCACCCGTTGGCGAAGGAGGGCATTTTTGATTTTCCGTTCCTGTTTGCGAAGTGTCCGAGGTGTCCATCCGTGATCGTTGGTGATGCGCAGACGTTTCATGAATGATCCCGCTCCTTTTCCGTTGGTTTCCTTCGAAACAGGATCACCGGAGTGTGCACTGGTTATACGAAGGTTAATCTTTTAATGAGCATGTATATAGAAGGAGTGTTTAGCAATGATTCATTATCAAAGAAAAATAGATATAAAGAACTTTACTATTTTTTTTATTATTTTTTTATTCGTAGTGTTAGTATGTTCATTTTCCTTTACACGTATTGCGTACAGCTCAGTAGGATTGTTCTCAGAGACTCGAAAAATGCTCGTACTCAAAGATGAATTCACATTTGTAATTTTACTAATAATATTAATTGTTATGTTGAATATAGAAAAAAGGGGATTTTATCCTCGTCAAAGGAATCTAATTTTTTATAGTTTAGTAGGTGCTTGCTGTGCCTTTTTCTTCATTGGTTCCTATATTTTTAAATTCATTACTGTATATCGCACGGATATTATCATTGATGCTTTGGTATTATTACAGATCATTTTTATGGTATTGGCTATTTGGGAGCTCCCGATCTGTAAACCATTAGAGAAATCTTCTTTCATTGGCTTGCTTGCTATCGCTATGGTAGATTTTTTTTTCACAATGGCAATTGTCATGTATAAAGAAGAAATTTCCTTAACAATCGAATACTTGAAAAACAAAACTTTTTATTTTGTTCAACCCATTTTGGTAATCGGTATTATTCACTTTGTTATACTGTTAATAAGCATAAAGTTGTTTGGTAAGTTAAATATTAGAAGTTTAGGACTATTTAACACATTGAATTTTATGAATGGCGTCGCCATATTTCTTTTTGTTTGGGTTTTGATTCAGTTCACTCAATTTGTTGTTGTTTATTTGTTGACGAATAGAGTTGTTTGGGTATTTACCCATCATGATATCATACCTGTGGAATGGCTTGGAAATTATTTTGCGTATATTTTGGGGGTGGGATTACCTGAGGAACTTTTGATACGTGGAGTTATGTTCACTCAACTTTATGCACTTTTCTTAATTAAATTTCCATTTAAGAAAAAGCAGAGTATTTTAATGTCTTTAATAATATCACAGGTTTTTTATGGGATGAATCACTTGCCTAAACTATTGGAGTTTGAAATGGGATGGGATTATTTGATTCGAACTTTTATGCTTGGTATATTTTTTGTGCTTGTTTATCTCAGAACAGGTAGCATATATGTGTCTATTTTGGTTCATGGTTTGATGGATTATCATGTTCCGCTCTTTTATTCAAAAGAAATTATTCCGTATACTGAAGATATTGCGACGTTAGTACAATTTTATACTTTAATAGCATTAATATGTTGGTCGTGTATTACAAAAAATAGTATTGTGTCAAAAACCTGAACCCGTGGCAGGGGCATATTGAAAATGCTGGAGAACCCAATCATGCCGTTCAACTCAATTTCAAATCTTCACCATTAGGTGAAGAGTCACAAGGGAAATATTTGTTTATTTAGAAGAGTTTTCCTAACGATTTTGAACGCATCTTTATCGCCCCAGTTCGACAGTCACTAGGCAAACAAAATGCCTCTCGCCCCTTGATGCAAAAGGGACGAGAGGCATTTGGGCACACTTTGGACGTGTATCTAGGCGCGAGGATGGATGCCTAGGATCTTCGGAGGAGGCTCCAGCCCTAGAGCCGCAAAGAGTTGCGCTTGTTTGGCCGTCAGTTCGGTTCGTTGATCAAGGTCTCCGTTTTTGAAAGAAAAATGTCCAAGCATAGGACGCTCGCATTCTTCTCTTGCTTCTGGCCACGATTCACGAGTCAGGAGAAAGGAATCGCGAAATGCTTTTGGCCAGACGTTCCAAGACGGCGCGATCCACCTCATCTTCGCACCCGAATGAATCCATCACCTTCACTTTCGCATAAGTTGGCCTTCGGGTTCCATTCGTTGTGAGCAAGCTGGAGATACGCCACGGTCGTTCCATCCTTGTTTTTGTGTGTTACTCACCGTATGTACATGCCTATATTATAAACGATATTCGGCTATTTTAAAAGGTTAAATTGTCAAGTCGTGTGACTATGAATTTCAGTGTTTTTTTCTAGGATCCGCATTGTGAAATCCTTGATATTACAGCATTTTAACCATTTTCATTTGTCTAAAATGGCTTCAAAACTGTCGAATTCGGATCAACGGTTTGCGACTATTGTAAAGATGTTTTGTCATGGATTCAGGAGAGGAATCGGCAGAGGAGTATAGGGAGAAAATGGTCGAATGGTACCGTTTCTTTTGAAAAAACCAACATCACAAAAACTATCTTTGCAAAAGAAGGTTGACAATCAAGATGATCATGTGCTAAACTATAAAAGCCGTCGCTGAACGGCGGGAAACAGCAAAGCAAGTTGCGGAAAAACGTATTGACAAACGACAAGTTGCTCAATATAATAAACAATGTCAATTGTCGAACATCATTCCGCAATAGCTCAGCGGTAGAGCAACCGGCTGTTAACCGGTAGGTCGTAGGTTCGAATCCTACTTGCGGAGCCAGTGTTTGGAGAAGTACCCAAGTGGCTGAAGGGGACGGTTTGCTAAACCGTTAGGTCGTGACTTAACGGCGCGCGGGTTCAAATCCCGCCTTCTCCGCCACTTTCAATAGTCGCATGGCCCGTTGGTCAAGTGGTTAAGACACCGCCCTTTCACGGCGGTAACACGGGTTCGAATCCCGTACGGGTCACTTACAGCGCGGGGGTTTCCCGCGGATTGCGGTCCCGTAGTGTAGTGGTTAACATGCCTGCCTGTCACGCAGGAGATCGCGGGTTCGAGTCCCGTCGGGACCGCCATTACACCAATCGCTGGGCCATAGCCAAGCGGTAAGGCAACGGACTTTGACTCCGTGATGCGCTGGTTCGAATCCAGCTGGCCCAGCCCTTTTATGTGTTAAACACGAGCTATTAGCTCAGCAACGAGCTTTGCATCTTCGAGTTCGCTTCGAGTTGTCCCGACGCATCGCGCATCTTCGAATACGCTAGCAGAGGAAGGGACATCGTTCACTGTGAGTGTATACCTAACCATGAGCCATTAGCTCAGTAACGAGCGCTGCATCTTCGAGTTTGCTTCGAGTTGCCTCGACGCACCTAGCTTCTTTGAATAGGCTGGCAGAGGAAGAGGCAGGTAGAGCTAGGTAGTACCTGGAGTGTATACCTAACCATGAGCCATTAGCTCAGTAGGTAGAGCATCTGACTTTTAATCAGAGGGTCGGAGGTTCGAGTCCTCCATGGCTCACCATATTAGCGGGTGTGGCGGAATTGGCAGACGCACCAGACTTAGGATCTGGCGCCTCACGGCGTGGGGGTTCAAGTCCCTCCACCCGCACTGATTAGTCCATATGCGGTCGTGGCGGAATGGCAGACGCGCTAGGTTGAGGGCCTAGTGGGGGCGACCCCGTGGAGGTTCAAGTCCTCTCGACCGCATTCCACTAAACCCAAACATTATGTTGACAAAAGAATGAGTAGTTGTTATAATAAAATTTGTCGCTAAAAATGCGCTCGTAGCTCAATTGGATAGAGCATCTGACTACGGATCAGAAGGTTAGGGGTTCGAATCCTCTCGAGCGCGCCATGATCGGGAAGTAGCTCAGCTTGGTAGAGCACATGGTTTGGGACCATGGGGTCGCAGGTTCAAATCCTGTCTTCCCGATTTGAATATCTTCATCAATTGCTATACGGGTGTAGTTTAGTGGTAAAATCTCAGCCACGAGCGCTGCCTTATCGAATCCGCTTCGGGTTGCCCCGACGCATCCAGCGTCTTTGAATGTGCTTGCAGAGGAAGGGGCACGGAAGAGCGTGGCGGATGTTGGTTCGAAATTATATGCGGGTGTAGTTTAGTGGTAAAACCTCAGCCTTCCAAGCTGATGTCGTGGGTTCGATTCCCATCACCCGCTCCACGAAGAAGCAAGAAGAGAAAAATGCAGGAAGTTACCTTGTTCCTTGAAAACTGAACGAAACGAAGCGCGTGCGCTATGACCATTGGTTTTGGCGCTGAACAAGCCAATCAACTTTCTTTGGAGAGTTTGATCCTGGCTCAGGACGAACGCTGGCGGCGTGCCTAATACATGCAAGTCGAGCGGACCGGATTGGGGCTTGCCTTGATTCGGTCAGCGGCGGACGGGTGAGTAACACGTGGGCAACCTGCCCGCAAGACCGGGATAACTCCGGGAAACCGGAGCTAATACCGGATAACACCGAAGACCGCATGGTCTTCGGTTGAAAGGCGGCCTTTGGGCTGTCACTTGCGGATGGGCCCGCGGCGCATTAGCTAGTTGGTGAGGTAACGGCTCACCAAGGCGACGATGCGTAGCC